>NZ_JBSXON010000085.1:0-239832 GCF_056859475.1 Halopseudomonas sp. L-58 | reverse complement strand
TCACCGAACTGAGAGCAGGCTTGTTTCAGCGCAAAGAGACGGATCACCAACTGCTGCAACGAAGGCAACGGCGTCAGCTGATATGGACCAGGATGCAGGGTGCTCTGCCGCTATGAATTTATTCCGGACAGCAGTGCGCCTTCGCGGGGATGACGGGCCTTCGTGGCATGACGTGGAGGGGGTACTAACCGGGCACATGGGTTACACATCAAACCGCATCATGCCAATCACCGACACTACCTGCGTCCTCAAGGCTCGCCACACGTCGTGACCGGGTTCGCCGAATCGCCCGGCATATCCGTTTATGATCCTGGGCATGCAATACGCCGCCGGATTGCGGCAACAGACAATAACAACCAGGCAAAAGGAATTTGCTGATGAACCAACACCCCTATCCGCGGGTGCAGCACCATGGCGCGGTCAATGGCGTGACCGGATCCTGCCACCAGCTTTGGATGACACCCGCCGACAGCCTGCTGATCGACTGCGGCCTATTCCAGGGCGCCGAGACCTCCGGCGCCGGTGCCGGCCAGGATCAGCTCGCCATCGAGTTCTCCCTCGACTCGGTTCATGCACTGCTGCTCACCCACGTCCATGTTGATCACGTGGGGCGCTTGCCCTGGTTGCTGGCAGCCGGCTTTGATCGGGCTGTTCATGCCACCGAGGCATCGGCATTGCTGCTGCCTGCCGTGCTTGAGGATGCCTTCCGGGTAGGCGTGCGCCCGGATGCGGCGCTGGCCTCGCGTTATGTCGCCGTCGTCTCCGCGTTACTCCAGGGGCACACCTACGGGCAGTGGGTCAGCCTCATTACCCGTGGCGACCTAATCTGTCGGGTGCGCTTCCAACCGGCCGGGCATATTCTCGGGTCGGCCTATGTTGAAATCGATATCGACTATCCGCCGGAACAGCGCAGCCAACGTGTGGTCTTCTCCGGCGATCTTGGTGCCGCCGGCGCACCGCTGCTCGAACCGCCCCAGCCACCCGAGCGCGCCGACCTGCTGATCCTGGAAAGCACCTACGGCGACCGTCTGCACGAAGATCGCGCCACCCGGCGTGCCCGCCTGCAGCGGGTGCTGGAACAGGCGCTGGCCGATGGCGGTACCGTGATCGTGCCGGCCTTCAGCATTGGCCGTACCCAGGAGCTGCTCTACGAACTCGAAGGCATCATGCACGACAACCCCGAGTGGCAGCAGATCCCCGTCATTCTGGATGCACCACTGGCCGGGCGTTTTACCGCCCTGTACCGCGAGTTGCGCCAGAGCTGGAACGCAGAAGGGCAGGCACGTCTTGCCGCCGGCCGGCGACCCCTCGGCTTTGATCAACTGCTTAAGGTGCAGACTCATGCCCAGCACCAGCGGATGCTTAACCGGCTGGTCAGCACCCGCCAGCCGGCCGTGGTGATTACCGGCAGCGGCATGTGCAATGCCGGCCGGGTGGTCAACTACCTCAAGGCCATGCTGGGTGATGTACGGCACAACGTCGTGTTTGTCGGCTACCAGGCCAAAGGCACACCCGGACACGCCATCCAGCAATACGGCCCCGCCGGTGGGTATGTTGAACTCGACGGTCAGCGTTACACCATCCGCGCCGGTGTTCATTCACTGGGAGGCTATTCCGCCCACGCCGATCAGGCCGGGCTGGTAGCCTTTGTACGCGACATTCCGGTTGCACCGCGGGAAGTGCGTTTGGTTCACGGGGACGCAGCAGCCAAAGCCGAGTTGGCCGCGCAGCTGCGGGCTGATGCCAAAGCGCATGATCGGTCGCTGAACGTTGTGATTGCAGACTGACCCTGGGCCAGCCACAACGGACGCGACATGTCGCGTCCCTACGGCTGGTGCAAGACACATCACGGCGTCGCAGAAAACCATCCCGCGCACCGCCCTTTGTCGCGGCACAGCGTGCTGTGCCCAATGTGCACCCAACCCGAATGTAGGGCCACGACATGTCGTGGCCGCCCCCTCCGCACCGACAGGCCCTCAACCATTCGTCGTACACTGCGTGGGAATCATTCTCGATAATCCATTTGTATTATTGCCCGAACATACGTTTTGACTGTTAGAATCCCGGCGCAAACCAGCGTCAAAATGTTGCTTGCATCATCTTTGACTCACTGGTTATGATCCCGCCTCTCGTCAAAAGCTGGTGGCAATAAGCCATCTATTGAGCTGCTTCGAGACGCATGCCAGAGCTGTTCAGGCGACTTCAGGATGACCCTGAAGATGTGAGCCAATCGCGGTTTTCAGGGTTTGCCTGTGCTAGTCGGCAGTCAGCGCTGAACCATGTGGTTGCGCGTTGCTCGAACGGCAATCGACTGCCCCTCGTGACGGGACACGAGTCTTGCAAAGGAAGATTGACGGTATGTGCGGAATTGTTGGTGGCATCGCCACGCGTGATCTGACCCCGGTATTGCTGGAGGGGTTGCGGCGGCTGGAGTATCGCGGTTACGACTCGGCCGGCATCGCCGCGCTCGATGCTGCCGGAGCGGTGAATCGGGCCCGCTCCACCGGCAAGGTCGCCGAGCTGGAGCAACGGCTTGCCCGGCAACCGCTCACGGGCCAACTGGGTATCGCCCATACCCGCTGGGCAACCCACGGCAAGGCCAGTGAGCAGAACGCCCACCCGCATTGTTCCGACCGCCTGGCTATCGTCCACAACGGTATCATCGAGAATCACCACCCGTTGCGCCTGCAGCTGCAGGAACTTGGCTACGTATTCACCTCCGAGACCGACACCGAAGTGGTCGCCCACCTGCTGGCTCACCACTACGGCCGTCAGCAGAACATGCTCAGCGCCCTGCGCTGCACGCTGGCCGAACTGCGCGGTGCCTTTGCCCTCGGCATCATCCATCAGGATGAACCCGACACCCTGTATTGCGCCCGCATGGGCAGCCCGCTGGTCATCGGCGTCGGCAGCGGCGAGCATTACATCGGCTCCGACCCCCTGGCCCTGCTGCAGGTGACCGACCGCTTTATCTATCTGGATGAAGGCGAACACGCCCGGCTGACCCGTGACGACTGCCAGATCTGGAGCAAGCAGAACCAGCCTGTGCAGCACGCCGTGCAGCAATACCAGCACGCGGCCCTGAGCATGGAAAAGGGCGAGTATCAGCACTTCATGCTCAAGGAAATCTTTGAGCAGCCCGCCGCCATCGCCGACACGCTGGATGGCCTGCTCGCGGATGATCATGTCCTCACCGCCGCCCTGGGCCCCGGGGCTGAAAGCCAGCTGCCGCTGATCCGCAATATTCACATCGTCGCCTGCGGCACCAGCTATCACGCCGGTATGGTTGCCCGCTACTGGATAGAAGAGCAGACGGGCCTGCCCTGTCAGGTCGAGGTCGCCAGCGAATACCGTTACCGTCAGGTCTGTGTGCCAGAAGGCACTCTGCTGATCGCCATCTCCCAATCCGGAGAAACGGCCGATACCCTGGCTGCGTTGCGCTATGCCCGCGAGCAGCAATACCTGGGCACCCTGGCGATTTGCAACGTGCCGGGCAGCTCCCTGGTGCGTGAGGCAGACTGGCGGTTGCTGACCCATGCCGGCCCTGAAATTGGTGTGGCCTCCACCAAGGCGTTTACCACCCAACTCACTGCACTGCTGTGGCTGACCACCGCCTTGGCCCAGGTGCGTGAGCGAGCCCCTGAAATCATCGCCGCCAATGTGCGCGCCCTGCGCAGCCTGCCGTCCCGCATCAGCGACACACTGGAGCTGGCCCCGGCGATTGCCGAGCTGGCAAAGCAGTTTCAGGCAAAGCATCACGCCTTGTTCCTGGGCCGCGGGCCGCATTACCCCATCGCGATGGAAGGGGCGCTCAAACTCAAGGAAATTTCCTACATTCACGCAGAAGCCTACGCCGCCGGCGAGCTGAAACATGGCCCACTGGCCCTGGTCGACGACGACATGCCCGTCGTCAGCGTCGCCCCCAGCGACAGCCTGCTGGAGAAGCTCAAGTCCAACCTGCAGGAAGTCCGCGCCCGCGGCGGGCAATTGATCAACTTCGCCTGCGAACGCGCCGCGCTTGACGACGGTGAAGGCATCACCCACATCGCCATGCCCTGGGTGTACGAAACTGTTTCTCCGATTCTGTACACCATCCCACTGCAACTACTCAGCTACCATGTCGCCCTGATCAAGGGCACGGATGTAGACAAGCCCCGTAATCTGGCCAAGTCGGTCACGGTGGAGTAGCCCCACTTGCACCGTTGGTCGCAGCCGAACGGTTGCCAGTGACGGTGCGCAGAATCTTCTTCTATACATAGTCAACGCAATACGGATAACAGCATGCACAAACTGGAAGACATCAAACTCGCGATCATCGGCCTCGGCTACGTTGGCTTGCCGCTGGCGGTCGAGTTTGGCAAGCAGCGCCCGGTTATCGGCTTCGATATCAACCAATCGCGCATCAATGCCCTGCGCGAAGGCCATGACAGCACGCTGGAAGTCTCCGATCAGGAGCTCAAGCAAGCCTGCTTGCTTTCCTATTCTGCCGATACTGCCGACCTTGAAGCGGCTAACGTCTATATCGTCACAGTGCCCACACCCATTGATGAGCACAAGCAACCCGATCTGACGCCCCTGCGCAAGGCGTCGGAAACCATCGGCAAAACGCTTAAGCACGGAGACATTGTTATCTACGAGTCCACCGTCTACCCCGGCGCAACGGAAGAAGAATGCATTCCGGTGCTGGAACGGGTATCCGGCCTGGTGTTCAATCAGGATTTCTTCGCCGGCTACAGCCCCGAACGCATCAACCCGGGCGACAAGGAACACCGCGTCACCACCATCAAGAAAGTAACATCCGGTTCCACCCCTGAAGTGGCAGATCTTGTGGATGCGCTCTACAACCAGATCATCACCGCAGGTACACATAAGGCGACCAGCATCAAGGTCGCTGAAGCCGCCAAGGTCATTGAAAATACCCAGCGTGACCTGAACATCGCCCTGATCAACGAGCTTGCGGTGATCTTCAACAAGATGGGCATTGATACCGAGGCCGTGCTCAAGGCAGCCGGCACCAAATGGAACTTCCTGCCGTTCCGTCCCGGCCTGGTGGGTGGTCACTGCATTGGCGTAGACCCGTATTACCTCACCCATAAGGCCCAGGCCATCGGCTACCACCCGGAAATCATCCTGGCCGGCCGCCGCCTGAATGACAGCATGGGGGCTTACGTCGTATCTCAGCTGGTCAAGGGCATGCTTAAAAAGCGCATCCACGTAGAAGGTGCCCGCGTACTGATCATGGGCTTGACCTTCAAGGAGAACTGCCCCGATCTGCGTAATACCAAGGTGATCGACATCGTGCGCGAACTGGCCGAATACGACATTGCGGTCGACGTATACGACCCCTGGGTGTCAGCTGAAGAGGCGCAGCACGAGTATGGCATTACCCCGATAGCCAAGCCCCAACCTGGCAGTTACGACGGCATTGTGCTCGCAGTAGCCCACCAGCAGTTCGCTGCCATGAGCGAAAAGGACTACCGTAAACTCGGGAAGGCACAGCATGTGCTGTATGACCTGAAATATGTACTGCCAGAGGGCCAGTCAGACCTGCGCCTGTAAGCGCGGCCCGATAACCAGATACCAAAGCCGGTTCGCCCGATGGCCGAACCGGCTTGATCGTTTTTACGGAACAACACCATGACCCGTTACGAAGAACTGCTGCAGACGCTGCCTCAAGACCCTAAGACCTGGCTGGTCACCGGCGTTGCCGGCTTTATCGGCTCCAACCTGCTGGAAACCCTGCTCAAACTGGATCAGACCGTCATTGGTCTGGACAACTTTGCCACCGGCTACCAACGCAACCTGGATGAAGTGCAAAGCCTCGTAACCGCTGAACAATGGGCACGCTTCCGCTTTATAGAAGGGGACATCCGCAACCTCGATGACTGCCGTACGGCATGCGAAGGTGTGAACTACGTCTTGCATCAGGCCGCACTTGGCTCAGTGCCGCGTTCCATCAATGACCCAATCACCACCAACGCCACCAACATTGATGGCTTCCTGAATATGTTGGTAGCCGCCCGCGACGCCAAGGTAGACAGCTTTACCTATGCAGCTAGCAGCTCAACATACGGCGACCATCCGGGGTTGCCAAAAGTAGAAGATGTGATTGGTAAGCCGCTGTCCCCCTATGCAGTCACCAAGTACGTGAACGAACTGTATGCAGACGTTTTCGCCAAAACCTACGGCTTCAACACCATCGGGCTGCGTTACTTCAACGTATTTGGCAAACGCCAGGATCCGGACGGGGCCTATGCGGCGGTAATACCAAAATGGATTTCGGCAATAATCAAGGGCGAACAAATCCAGATTAATGGTGACGGTGAAACAAGTCGTGATTTTTGCTATGTGGAAAATGTGATCCAGGCCAACTTGCTTGCTGCGACAGTTGAAGAAGAAGCAGCAGCCTCATCGGTTTATAATGTTGCTGTTGGAGATAGAACAAGCTTGAATCAGCTTGTCTCAGAGATAGAGGCAGCTTTGCTGGATCAGGGGCTTAAAGTTGCCGTCAGTCTACGGCATGCAGAGTTCAGGGTGGGGGATGTTAGGCACTCCCAGGCAAGTATAGAAAAGGCAAAGATTGAACTTGGGTATGATCCGGTTTTTGTTGTAAGGGATGGCCTAAGGAAAGCAATCGCTTGGTATATTTCTGCTAATTAATTTTTAGCATGAGCTTCGGGGTAATTAAAATGAAGAAGTTTGCGTTAATTGGTGCCGCTGGTTATATCGCGCCGCGTCACATGCAGGCGATTAAGGCGACCGGCAATGAACTGGTCGCAGCCTTGGACCCAAATGATTCTGTGGGAATCATTGATAGTCACTTTCCAGACGCGGACTTTTTTACTGAGTTTGAGCGTTTTGATAGACACTTGGATCGTTTGCGGCGTTCGGGTAGTGAGAAAAAAGTAGATTATGTTTCGATATGTTCGCCCAATTATTTGCACGACTCTCACATGCGCTTTGCTTTGCGTTCAGGTGCGGATGCAATTTGTGAGAAGCCTCTCGTATTGAATCCCTGGAATATTGATGGGCTCATTGATATCGAGCGAGATACCGGGCATAAGGTCAATACCATTTTGCAGTTGCGCCTGCATCCGGCTATTTGTGCGCTGCAAGATCGAATCTTGACCGAGCTCAAGGGGAAAAAACATGAAGTCGACCTGACCTATATAACCTCTCGCGGTCACTGGTACCTGCAAAGCTGGAAGGGTGACGAAAAGAAATCTGGCGGCATAGCCACGAATATTGGTGTGCATTTCTTCGATATGCTGCACTTCCTCTTTGGTCGGTTGCAGGATATTAAGGTTCATCTCTCTGAGGATACGCGCGCTGCTGGCTATCTAGAGTATGAGCGCGCTCGCGTACGCTGGTTTTTATCTATCGACATCAACGACGTTCCTGCGCAGGTTCGTGAACAGGGTCAACGTACTTTCCGATCGATCACAGTGGATCAACAGGAGATCGAGTTTTCATCAGGGTTTACTGATCTACATACCCGAAGCTACGAGGAGATTATTGCCGGCCGCGGCTTCGGGCTGGAGGAAAACCGTGTTGCCATTGAGACGGTTTCGAATATCCGCAATGCCACACCCCAGAGCGGTGGAGATCAACACCCCTTTGTTTTGAAGGTGAAAAAATGAGTTACCAGGCCCACCCAAGCGCTATTGTTGATGAAGGCGCGGAGATTGGCGAAGGCTGCCGTATTTGGCATTTTGTTCATGTTTGTGGCGGGGCGCGAATTGGTAAGAGTGTGTCCCTTGGCCAGAATGTGTTTGTCGGCAATAGAGTCGTTATTGGTGACCGCTGCAAAATTCAAAATAACGTTTCGGTCTACGACAATGTGACGCTCGAAGAGGGCGTTTTCTGTGGCCCGTCCATGGTGTTTACCAATGTTTATAATCCCCGCTCTCTAATCGAACGAAAGAGTGAATACCGCAATACATTGGTGAAAAAAGGCGCCACGCTTGGCGCCAATTGCACCATTGTTTGTGGGGTGGAAATTGGCGCTTTTGCTTTCGTCGGAGCCGGTGCTGTGGTTCAGCGTGACGTACCGGATTTTGCTCTTATGGTAGGCGTTCCGGCTCGCCAAATAGCCTGGATGAGCGCCTATGGAGAGCGTCTCGACTTACCACTTTCGGGAGAAGCAGAAACGGCTTGTCCACATACCGGAGATCGGTATGTATTATCAGGTAATTGTGTTACCCGGGTGGAGGCGTGCGCATGATCCCGTTTGTGGACCTGGCCGCACAGCAAGACAGGCTGCGCACAGAAATCGAAGCTGGCATTAGCCGAGTCCTGGCTCATGGCCAGTACATTCTTGGGCCTGAGGTTGCTGAGCTTGAAGAAAGGCTCGCAGCGTATTGTGGGGCGAAGTATTGCATCACCGTCGCAAATGGCACTGATGCGCTTCAGATAGCACTGATGGCGCTTGGAGTTGGCCCCGGCGACGAGGTGATCACCCCCAGCTTTTCATACATCGCGACGGCGGAAGCCGCATCTGTGCTAGGCGCAAAGCCTGTTTATGTCGATATCGACCCGGTCACATATAACGTTGATCCAGCGTTAATTGAAGAGGCGATCACTTCGAGAACCAAGGCGATCATTCCGGTATCGCTTTACGGCCAGCCCGCTGATTATGATGCGATCAATGCTATTGCAATAAAGTACGGTATAGTGGTGATAGAAGATGGTGCCCAGAGTTTTGGCGCTACCTATAAGGGCCAGAAGTCTGGTAATCTGACGACTATTGGCTGCACCAGCTTCTTTCCGTCCAAGCCCTTGGGGTGCTACGGTGATGGCGGAGCTATTTTTACTTCGGATCCCGAACTTGCCAAGGTGATTAGACAGATCGCTCGCCACGGTCAAGAAGAACGTTATCGTCATGTTCGTGTTGGGGTGAACTCACGGCTTGATACGATTCAGGCGGCAATCCTCCTACCCAAACTTACTATTCTGAATGATGAGATTGCAGCCCGTCAGAAAGTGGCTGAGGCTTATCATACTGCGTTGGCGAAACTTGGTATCACGACCCCGAGTATCATGAAGGGCTGCACTAGCGCTTGGGCTCAGTACACGGTACGCGTGGATAATCGCGATGCGTTGCAGGCCGCTCTTAAGGTAGCCGGAGTGCCGACAGCCGTGCACTACCCGTTACCCTTAAATCGTCAACCCGCGGTGGCTGTAATGTCCTCCAGTTTGCCGCATGGAGACCGGGCTTCAGCTGAAGTCATGAGCTTGCCTATGCATCCCTACCTATTGCAAGAGCATATCAAACAGATTGCTTTTGCTCTTGCCGCCGCAAGAGCGAGTGTCTTTTGATGCAGGGAATTGCTGGCAAGGTACGCCATCTTGCGAGTGGCCGCTTCCTGCGCGATGTTCTGAAGCTGGCATTAGGAACGGTTCTCGGTCGTGCTCTTTCGCTTGCTGCTTTGCCTTTGGTCACTCGGCTATACGCGCCCGAGGATTTTGCCATTCTTGCGGTCTATCTTTCGCTTGTCAGTCTTGTGTCAGTGATGGCGTGTTTCCGGCTTGAAGTTGCTATTCCTCTGGCGGACGATGAGACAGATGCTGCGAATCTATTAGCTCTTGCACTGACTGCGCTATTTGTCGTTTCTGGTATAGCGCTGCTCTTGACCTTGACAATGCCATCCCCTCTGGCTCAGCTGTTCGGTAAGCCCGAAATTGCCCCTCATCTCTGGTTGGTTCCGCTTGGGGTCGCCTTGGCCGGCAGCTATGCTGCGTTTCAATTCTGGGCCACTCGTGCGCGACGCTTCGGAGCGATAGCGCGAACGCGGGTCGGGCAGGCAGTGACTGGTGTGACCA
The DNA here is from genome assembly GCF_056859475.1 of Halopseudomonas sp. L-58. Lineage (NCBI taxonomy): Bacteria > Pseudomonadati > Pseudomonadota > Gammaproteobacteria > Pseudomonadales > Pseudomonadaceae > Halopseudomonas > Halopseudomonas sp. L-58. The sequence continues at coordinate 230,010 of NZ_JBSXON010000085.1, read as the reverse complement.
CCATTCTTACGCTCGGATGGGCAGGCATGGCTCCTCTAGGTCTTTTGTTGGGTAACGCGCTTAATACTGGCGCAGGTGGGGTGACTCTTGCATTTCAGGCAGTGCGGTCCGACCGCCGAACCCTACGTAGTATATGTCCAAATAGGATGAGAGCAGCACTACGCAAATACTATCGTTATCCTCTTTATTCAACGCCCGAGGCCTTATTTAATATCGCGGGTATTCAAGTGCCGGTGTTACTCATTGCAGCATATGGAGGTAGTGAGGCGGGCTTTCTCCTGCTTGCTATGCAAATCATGACGGCGCCTATGACTCTTCTGGGTGCATCAATTTCGCAAGTCTACATGTCTCGGGCGCCGGAAGAATTTCGACAGGGAAGACTGGCGTATTTTACTTTTTCAATTATGCAGAGGCTGGTGATAATAGGTACTGGTCCTCTTGTCGCTGCCGCCCTTCTTTCCCCCATTTTATTTCCGTGGATATTTGGTGTTGAATGGGCTCGTTCCGGAGAGATTGTGGCGTGGCTTGCTCCTTGGATGGCTTTTCAGTTTATTGCATCGCCAGTGTCAATGGTGATGTTTGTTGTAGGGCGGCAACGAGGAATGTTGATCCTCACATTTAGCGGTGCGGTAGTTCGCATAGGTGCTGTCATTCTTTCGATGACTTTAGGCATCTCCGCAGTAGAAATGTTTGCTGTATCATCCGCGGTGTTCTATGCCTTATGCTGTGCTGTTTTTGTTCATGCTTCGCAGGCCGAGTCTTTAAAAAGGGAGCTCGAGTGAAAAGTAGTATCGTTAGAAGGATTGTGAAGGCTGCTGCTCTGAAGCTTAAACCGTTAATGAAGCTGATCTTGGGGGCGTTTTTTGATCGCGAATTCTTAAGGGGGCGCCATTTTGAAGATGGTTTTTCCGGTTACATTTGGGGGTTTCATTGCATTTGGACTCGCAATATCTTGCGTTTAGAGCCAGTGTGCAGGTTTCCTATTAGTCATAGGGCAAAAATATCCAATCCTATGAATATTGATTTTCATGTTGATGATCTCAATAATTTCCAATCTCCGGGGATCTATTTGCAAAACTTTTCAGGAAATATAGTTATTGGTCGTGGAACCTATATTGCTCCAAACGTTGGAATTATTACGGCCAACCATGACCTTGTTAATCTGGATCAGCATGTGCAGGGTGAAAATGTAATTATCGGTGAAGGCTGCTGGATCGGTATGAATTCGGTTATTTTGCCAGGGGTTACGCTTGGCGATAAAACAATTGTTGGGGCTGGCTCAGTCGTTACAAAGTCCTTCACTGAAGGTGGGTGTATCATTGCAGGGAATCCCGCGCGAGTGATAAGGAAAGTTGTTTAGTAGTGTCTTCGTGAAATTTAGTTTGCCTTGGCAGTCTTTATGATGCTCTTGGTGAAACGGCTTTTTACCCCATTGGTATCCGAATGAAATACTTTTCAAGAAAGCCAGCTTTGATCGTCTCGATTCTTTTTAAGAAAAAAGGCGCAGTAGGTGGCATGGCACAGCGTTTTAGCTTGGTTGGTGCTAAGCTGATTGAGTCTGGAGCTAATGTTGAACTTCTTGCGACTCGGAGTCTCGGAGATGAGTTTGGTTTTGAGGCAGGTGCGAAAATTCACTTGATTGAGGATACTGAAAGGAATATTCCGTTTAGATCCTGGTTTTTACTTTGCTTTCTACTTGTAAAAGTTGCCTTTGGGCGCTACCGACAGGTCCATATAGCAGGGGCCGGCCGGTTGCTTAAACCCATTCTGCTTGCGGCTCGTATTTCTAGAACCCGTACGTCATGTACATTCGCTTCCAGAACCTTAGAAATGGCCAGCTATGGACGCGATGCAGACCGTAGAAGATGGGTGGAATTGCTCGACTCTGTGGATGCTATCGATGTCCTCAATCCTGGGCATGACCTTGATCGGTGGAAGGATAAGATCTCAGTATCGCCCTGTAGTTTTCCGTCTAAGAAAGACAGTCTTGGTGAGTTTTCCGGAGGCAGTAAGGATGTCCTCGCCGTTTTTTGTGGTGCCCTTGAGAAGAATAAAAACCCTCTTTTGGCTTTAGATATTGTCTTAGATTACTGGCAGGCCTACGGCTCGGTCACCAAGCTAGTCATTTTTGGGAAAGGTGTTTTGGAAACTGAAGTGCGTGATCGAATGGAGCAAATAAACAAGCAAGTCGGCGTCGAAGTGGCGCGTTTTGGCAACTTTGAATGCTTCTCAGAGACCTTGCAGGCGGCAAATGTCTTTTTTTCATTGCAGGAGCTTGATAATTATCCATCACAGGCTGCTATGGAGGGGATGTTGATGGGCTGTAAGGTTATCGCGACAGATGAGGGTGATACCAGGCTGTTGCTTCCAGAGAGCGAACCTTTAAATGCAGTTGTCAGATCACGGGATGCTAAGGACTTTATTTCTTACCTTCGGCTAGCTAACGAGGATCTTCGCCCTTCCATTGAAAACGCCAACCATATTCAGCGCAATCATAATCTTGAAAGGTTCTCAAATTATCTAGCCTCCTTCTTAGGCGAGCGGTCTGAATGACGTCGATCACTCATATAATCACCGGTCTTAATGTCGGTGGCGCTGAGCGTGCGTTGTATACCTTACTGACAAATGGGCTCGAAGGGGAATTCTGTAATCGTGTAATTTCGCTTATGGGGCCAGGCCATTATGGCCCGTTATTGCGTGAGGCAGAGGTTCCAGTTACGTGTCTTGATATGAATCCCGGTAAGCCTACTATCGGTGCTTTCCGGAGATTGCTTGCTGCGGTATCTGAGGAGCCCGCAGATATACTGCAAGGTTGGATGCTCCATGGCAATTTAGCCGCAATGCTTGCTTGGCGTTGCGGCGATCGAGATGCCAGCCTTCTTTGGAACCAACGCACCAGTCTTGACACTCTGAAAGACGAATCCTGGATGAAGCGTGGATTGGTCCGGCTTGAGGCGGCTCTTTCAGGCGCACCACACGCCATAATTTATAATTCTGCACGTTCTCGCACTCAATTTGCTGTACATGGCTACAAGGGTGATAGAGCAGTTCATTTACCGAATGGGTTTGATACAGAAATGTGGTTTCCGTGTGAAGATACCCGCAAAAAGGTTCGTAACTCTCTTGCTATTCCGCAGGATGCCATTGTGATCGGCTATGTTGGTCGAGGTCACTTAGAAAAAGATCCGGAGCTTCTTTTTAGGGCATTTCGAACCATCTCCAAAACGCACAAGAATGCTTGGCTGCTGGCAGTAGGCCGAGATCTAGATCGGTTCAATCCACCTGACCACAACACTTTGTTGTTGGGACAGCGAGCGGATGTACAGGATTTGATGCGAGCAATGGATCTTTTTTGTCTTTCATCACGTACCGAAGGTTTCCCAAACGTTATCGGCGAGGCGATGGCTACGGGGGTACCTTGCGTCGCAACAGACGTTGGCGATGCGCGTGAAATAGTTGGGAATACCGGATGGGTTTCACCTGCGCGTGATCTTCAGGGTCTAGTTGCGTCCCTTCACGCGGCGCTTTCCTGTGCGCCAATAACTCTTAGAGAGCGCGGCATAGCTGCTCGTGACAGGATAGCGAACCATTATTCGGTTTCATCGGTGGTAGAGCGTTACAGCGCCCTCTATCGGTCTGTACTTAAGGAGTCAGTTTGATGTGCGGGATTGCGGGTTTTATTAGTCACGGTACGTCAGCATTCGAGCACATCGCAACACGAATGGCAGATCAGATCAGCCATCGAGGCCCTGATGGTGCGGGAGTATGGTTTGATGCGGAAGCCGGCGTCGCTTTAGCGCATCGACGGTTAGCAATTCTTGATCTAAGTGACGCGGGTCGTCAGCCAATGTTGTCTGCTGATGGGCGCTTTGTGCTCGTTTTTAATGGCGAGATATATAACCATTTAGAACTGAGGCGTACTATCAATGCAGCTGGTTGGAGGTTTGGTTGGAAGGGGCACTCTGATACCGAGACGCTATTGGCTGCCTTGCAACTCTGGGGATTAGAAGGTGCTTTGCCTCGGTTAAACGGTATGTTTGCGTTTGCTGTATGGGACAACGTTAGGCGGGTTTTGTCTTTGGCTAGAGATCGCCTTGGTGAAAAGCCGCTGTTTTATGGTCGTTCGGGGAACTCGTTCCTATTCTCTTCTGAACTCAAGTCTATGACGGCGCACCCGGAATGGTCTGGTAGGGTTGATCGCGATGTTGTTGCAACCTATTTGCGCCATGCGTACGTACCTGATCCGTTATGTATCTATGAGGGGATCGCTAAGCTGCCTCCGGCTCATTGGGTTGAAGTTGAGTCCGGTATTGCGAAGAGCCCAGTTCCCTACTGGTCTTTGAAGGAGGCGGTTAACTTACCGCGCAGAACTGAGCCAACCCCTCAGGTGATTGAGGAACTTGAGTCCTTACTTCTTAATGCGGTTAGTATGCGAATGGAGGCTGACGTTCCTTTGGGCGCTTTCTTGTCTGGAGGCATCGACTCTTCCGTAGTAGTCGCTATGATGCAGGCGCAATCTCATAAGCCGATTAAAACCTTCACCATCGGTTTTGATGTCCCAGGTTTCAACGAGGCAGAACACGCCAAGGCTATTGCGGCACATCTTGGCACGGATCACACCGAGCTTTATGTCAGCCCCCAAGATGCGTTGGATGTCGTCCCGCTACTACCTGAATTCTGGGACGAGCCATTCGCAGATTCCTCTCAGATACCTACATACTTACTGTCTAAAATGACACGAGAATCTGTCACCGTTAGCTTGTCCGGCGATGGGGGGGACGAGCTGTTTTGCGGATACAACCGTTATGGTCAGGGATTCAATCTCTATCGTGGTTTGCGTCGATTACCCGCACCTGTGCGAAAAATATTCGCTGCACTTCTGTCGCATGCACCATCGCATGCGATTGATCGGGTTATGCAGAACATGCCGAAGCGTTTTCAATATCCTGCCCTTGGTGACCGCCTTCGAAAGCTAGGGGATGTGTTGTCTCATTCGGAAGGTAAGGCCTATTATCGAAGCTTGGTTTCCCAATTTCAGGCACCGGACTCACTGCTACTGGGCGCTACGGAAGCAGGTACTTTATTAAGCAGAGCGGAAGACTGGCCGGAGCTTGAAGACTTTCGTGAGGTCATGATGTATCTCGATACGTTGACCTACCTCCCCGGTGATATTCTGACGAAGGTCGATAGAGCCAGCATGGCTGTCAGTTTGGAAGCGCGTGTTCCAATGCTTGATCACCGGGTCGTTGAGTATGCTTGGCGCTTACCGTGCGACATCAAGAATCGTCAGGGTCTAATGAAATGGCCATTGCGTGAAGTTCTTGCCCGTCATGTGCCCAGAGAACTATTTGAACGCCCAAAGATGGGCTTCGGCATCCCTATCGAACATTGGCTTGGGGGGCCTCTTAGGGACTGGGCAGAGACTTTGCTGAGTGAAGATGCGCTAAATAGGGGGGGGTACTTTGATACCAGACTGGTGCGCACGTTGTGGAATGAGCATCAAACGGGGAAGCGTCGGTGGCATCACCAACTATGGACCGTGCTGATGTTTCAGGCGTGGCTTGAATCTAACTCTAGGGTTATTTGAGATGCTTGTATTTGCAGACACAGCGTGGCATGTAATTTCTGCATTTTTTATTTTTTTTGCGGGGGTGTTTGTTGCTTTCGCACAAAGGCGTATTTTTCAAGTTTCTAATGGTAGGGCTATCTCGCTTTATCTTTGGCATAGTTTTTTTTGTGTTTTCTATATTTGGTATTCGCTGAATAATACTGCTGATTCGACTCTGTATTATCTTAATTCGCTTGAGTATGAATTTGATTTCAGCTTTGGTACGTCTGGGATATACTTCATAACTGCCTTGCTTTCACAAGGGTTGGGTTTCTCGTATGGAAATGCCTTTCTTGTATTTAATATATTTGGTTATATAGGTCTTCTTGCATTTGCTTCTGGGGTGCAAGAGGTGACTCGCAACAGCTCTCGTCATATTCGAAACTTTAGCGTGTTCTTTTTATATCTGCCAGGTTTGAGTTTTTGGAGTTCAGCAATAGGTAAAGACGCCCTGACCTTCATGGCCGCAGGTCTTGTGACTTGGGCTGCTTTGGATCCAGGTAGACGTTTCCCGGCAATAGGGCTTGGGGCTGTTCTCTTTCTGATACCTAGGCCGCATATGGCAGGTATCTTTCTTATAGCGCTATGCCTTGCTCTGCTGGTTTCCTCCCAAATGGGAGCCATTAAGAAATTACTTCTTCTGTTGGCAGCAATTCCACTAAGTGTCGCGGGTGTTCAGTTTGGCCTGAGTTATGCCGGCCTTGGAGATGCCACCGGGGTTGCCGATATTACTAATTATTTTGAAGAGCGCCAAGGATACAATCTTGAGGGGGGCAGCTCAGTCGATATTGCTGGAATGTCTCCGCCAATGCGCTTATTTACTTACTTGTTTCGGCCGCTTTTTTTTGATGCGAACAGCCTTTTGAGTTTTGCTGTTTCGCTCGAAAACTTATTGCTCTTGCTGCTGTTTCTGGTTGTTGCTTTCCGACTGAAGCGTACACGATCTAATCTGAATCGTTTTGCCTTTGCATTTTATATTTTCTTTGTTCTGGGAGCTTGGTTCGTGCTTGCTAGCACAACGGCCAATCTCGGCATCGCGATCAGGCAGAAAACAATGTTCTTGCCAATGCTAATTGTCCTACTTTTCTCGATTTGGAAAGGTGGCTCGAATCACTCTAGAAATAGTGAGTCTGTACATTGACCAAGATTCTCATCCTTGCTTCATTTGCACCTTCGTTGCGCAATTTCCGGGGCGCTCTGATTGAGGAAATGTGCGGTAGGGGCTATACAGTTCACGCTGTGGCGCCAGGCCTTGATCTGGACCAACCAACCAAAGACTGGCTTGAGTCGCGGGGGGTCCACTGCCACGCCGTGCCTTTGTTACGCTCAGGGCTTAATCCAATTGCGGACCTCCGGACAGTTTATGCGCTTATGGGTTTAATGCGCCGGATTTGTCCAGACCTGTTCATCGGCTACACTGTAAAACCTGTTGTCTGGGGCCTTATAGCAGCCCGGATTGTGAATGTGCGGAATCGAGTTGCCTTAATCACAGGTCTTGGCTATGCGTTCACCAGCGGAGCTAGCGGCGTACGTCGGATTGTCGGTCGCCTGGCACGTAGCCTTTATTGGATTGCCTTAAGACAATCTACTTTGGTCTTCTTTCAGAATCCAGATGACCGTAATGAGTTCAATAGCCTTGGCCTCTTGCCCTCAAGGGTTCCGGTGAGACTGGTTGCGGGGTCGGGTGTTGATTTAGATCATTTTGTCCTCCAGCCACTACCCGCTCCACCTATGCGATTTTTGCTCGTTGCGAGATTGCTCGGAGATAAAGGTATCCGGGAGTACGTTGCTGCGGCACGCTACCTTCATGCTCTCCGGCCTGACGTGGAGTTCCATCTCGTTGGCGGTTCAGACTCAAATCCAAATGGAATATCGGAGGAGGAAGCAACGGAGTGGTCCAAGTCCGGAGGTTTAGTATGGCACGGCCATCTTTCCGATGTGCGTGATGTTCTCGCACAAGCGCACGTCTTCGTTTTGCCCAGTTACCGAGAGGGGACTCCCCGTAGTGTTCTGGAAGCCATGGCTATGGGCCGCGCTATTGTTACTACCGACGCGCCAGGCTGCCGTGAAACGGTCATTGATGGTGAGAACGGTTTTCTGGTTCCTGTGAAGTCGGTTGATGCGTTGGTCGACGCTATGACGCGATTTATTGAAGACCCTGATCTGGCTGTTCGCATGGGTAAGCGTTCGCGTGAAATCGCGGAGGAGAAGTACGATGTGCATAAAGTGAATGCTGTCATGCTCAAGGAAATGGGGATTCAATGATCAAGCGCGCATTCGATATTGTTGCGTCGGGTTGTGCGTTGTTGTTGCTGGCTCCGGTTATTGGCTATGTTGCTTGGCAAATCAGCCGCAAGATGGGCTCACCCGTGTTATTTCGACAGGTGCGCCCCGGCTTGAATGGCCAGCCGTTCGAGATGATCAAGTTTCGCACCATGAAAGATGCTCTGGATGCTGCCGGTAACCCGCTGCCTGATGCCGAACGCTTAACGCCCTTCGGCCAGTTTTTGCGCTCTTCCAGCCTGGACGAGTTGCCTGAGTTGTGGAATGTGCTTAAAGGCGATATGAGTCTGGTGGGGCCACGCCCTTTGTTGATGGAGTATTTACCACTGTACTCGGCCGAGCAGGCTCGACGGCATGAGGTGCGGCCGGGTGTTACCGGTTGGGCCCAGGTGAATGGTCGTAACACGCTGAGCTGGGAAGACAAGTTCAAGCTGGACGTCTGGTACGTGGATAACCGTTCGTTGTGGCTGGATATCAAGGTGTTGTTTCTTACCGTTAAAAAAGTGTTGGTGCGTGATGGCATTAGCGCGGAAGGAGAGGCAACCATGTCGAAGTTCACTGGGAGCGACTCGTGAAGCACCTTGCGGTGCTGGGTGCCAGCGGTCACGGTAAGGTGATTGCCGACTGCGCCGAGGTCTGCGGCTGGGATCAGGTCAGTTTCTTTGATGACCGCTGGCCAGCGCTGGCCGTTAACGGTCATTGGCCGGTCATCGGCGGCACCGCTGAACTTATTGCGCGTCTTGCCGAGTTTCAGGGTGTGCTTGTGGGAATCGGCAACAATGTTATCCGTTTGACCAAGCTCCATCAGCTGCTGAATGCCGGGGCGCAGGTGCCTGTGTTGCAGCACCCCTCGGCTTACATCAGCCGGTATGCACGTATCGGTGCTGGTTCAGTCGTTTTCGCGGGCGCAGTCATTAACGCTGACAGTGAACTTGGCAAAGGTGTCATCGTCAATACGGGGGCCACTATTGACCATGACTGTGTGCTCGCCGATGGGGTGCATATCAGCCCTGGGGCCAATCTGGCTGGCGGGGTTGTTGTCGCGGCTAGAAGCTGGGTTGGCATTGGCGCCAGTGTTCGGCAGTTGGTGCAGATCGGCAGTGATGTTGTGGTTGGTGCGGGTGCTGCCGTTGTCGCTAATACAGCTGACGGCGTGACTTTGGTTGGCGTTCCAGCACGCCCCCGTTAATTCTCTATTGTTGCCGAGCAGTAATGGCTGCTCGGTCTGTCTTTTAAGGGCTTTCATCCATGCTTAACACCCCTTTCTCACCCTGGCCGTCGTTCACCTCAGAAGAAGCCGACGCGCTGCAGGCGGTGCTCTTGTCCAACAAGGTCAATTACTGGACCGGGCAGGAGGGGCGCGAATTTGAGAAGGAGTTTGCTGCCTGGGCCGACTGCAGTCACGCCATTGCGCTGTCCAATGGCACGCAGGCGCTGGACCTCGCGCTGAAGGGGCTGGGCATTGGGCCGGGTGACGAGGTAATTGTAACGCCGCGTACCTTTCTGGCATCCGCTTCGAGCATTGTCACCGCAGGTGCCGTGCCGGTGTTTGCGGATGTGGACCGTGACTCGCAGAACATCACTGCCGAAACCATTGCAGCGGTGCTGAGCGAGCGCACCAGAGCCATCATCTGTGTGCACTTGGCGGGTTGGCCGTGCGATATGGACCCGATCATGGCGTTGGCGGCCAAACACGGTCTATTCGTGATTGAGGATTGTGCACAGGCGCACGGTGCCCGTTACAAGGGGCGTTCGGTCGGCTCCATTGGGCATGTGGGTGCGTGGTCGTTCTGTCAGGACAAGATCATGACCACCGGCGGTGAAGGCGGTATGGTGACGACCAACGACCGCGAACTGTGGTCGCGCATGTGGTCTTACAAGGATCACGGCAAGAGCTGGGAGGCGGTATATGAACGCGAGCATCCGCCGGGGTTCCGCTGGCTGCACGAAAGCTTTGGCACCAACTGGCGCATGACCGAACTGCAGGCGGTGATCGGGCGAATTCAGCTGCGGCGCATGGCCGACTGGACGGCGGCGCGCACGCGCAATGCGGAGCGTATCTGGAATACCTGCCGCGCATTTGATGTTGTGCGCGTACCGGCATTCCCCGCCGATTGTGTGCATGCCCATTACAAGTGTTACGTTCAGGTGGTGCCGGATAAGCTGGCTGCTGGTTGGACGCGTGACCGTATTATCGAGGCGATTGTGGCCGAAGGCGTGCCCTGTTTTCAGGGATCCTGTTCCGAGGTGTATCTGGAAAAGGCGTTTGACGATACCGGCTGGCGGCCGGCGGAGCGTTTGCCGGTGGCGCGTGAGCTGGGTGAGACCAGCCTGATGTTTCTGGTGCACCCGACGCTGACCGAGGCGGAGATGACCAAATCCTGTGCAGTGATTGAGCAAGTTCTGGCGCAAGCTGGGCATCGTTGATCGTTTCGGGATCGCCGTTTTAGAGGGGTTGACGTTCTTTGGTGGCGTATTGAACCCGTTGGGGTGGTGCCAATTTTGCTTGGTTGGGTTATGAGTTTTTGTGCGGACGCGGCATGCCGCGTCCCTACGGGTGCAGTGTGTTTGGTGCGTGGGCAATGTGTGCGAAGCACCGCAGGTGGGTAATGCCGCCGTCGACTCGTAGGGACACGGCATGCCGTGCCCGGTTGTGGCTGCGTGCTAGTCTGCGTTGCGCCCCCCACAGGATGAATGAACTTGAATAATCAGGAGTTGCCGTGAAGGTTACCAAGGCTGTTTTACCCGTAGCGGGGCTGGGCACGCGGTTTTTGCCGGCCAGTAAAGCGATTCCGAAGGAAATGGTCACCGTGGTGGACAAGCCCGTGGTGCAGTATGTGGTTGAGGAAGCGCTGGCGGCGGGCATCAACGAGATTGTGCTGGTGACCCACGCGAGCAAGAAGGCCATTGAAGATCACTTTGACGTTAACTACGAGCTTGAGGCCGAGCTGGCACGGCGCGGTAAGGATGCCCTGCTGCAGGTGCTGCGCGAGATTGCGCCGCCGGAGCTGAAGGTTACGGCGGTGCGCCAGGGCCGTGCGCTGGGTCTGGGTCACGCGGTGGCCTGCGCGCGCCCGGTGGTGGGCGATCAGCCCTTTGCGGTGTTGCTGCCGGATGTGCTGGTGGCCCAGGCGGGGGCGGTGTCTGATTTGCAGGCGATGACCGAGCGTTTTGTCGCTACCGGCAAGGCGCAGGTGATGGTTGAGCCAGTGCCGTGGGAGCAGGTGCATCAATACGGTGTGGTTGATCTGGGCGGCGCGCAGTTGCATCAGGGCAAGCAGGCGCTGATGCAGCAGGTAGTGGAAAAGCCCGCCCGTGAGGCGGCACCCTCCAATCTGGCGATTGTGGGCCGCTATGTGCTGCCGGGTGAGATCTTCGAGCTGCTGGCAGCAACAAAGCCGGGCGCCGGCGGCGAGATTCAGCTGACCGATGCGATTGCGGCATTGATGCAGCAGACCGGGGCAGAGGCCTATCGCATGCGTGGCCGCTCGTTCGACTGCGGCAGCAAGCTGGGTTATCTGGAAGCGACACTGGCCTACGGGCTGGAGCATCCGGTGTTGGGGCAGGATTTCAAGGGATTGCTGGCCCGCTATGCGCAGTAAGCGCGCGGGCTGAGGACAGGCACCATGCAGGTTGATGTTTACGGTGACACGCTGTGCGCCCTGGTCAGCGCAACGGCGCTGGCTTCGACCGGTAACCAGGTGCAGTTGCATCTGCCGGCCGGTCCGCATGCCGAGCAGTTGCAGCGTGGCGAGTGCCCCTTTCGGGAGGCTGGGCTGGCAGACCTGATGGCTGAGCAGATGCAAGGCGGCAGACTGATGCTTGCGCCGCTCGCCGCACCGCCGCAGCCGTCCGCGGTGATCTGGCTGGCGTTGAACCCGGACAGTATGCCCGAGGCTCTTTCGCTGATCGCTGCGTTGCCGGAGCGCTGCACGCGGCGCTGGCTGGTGGTGAACCAGTCCACCTTTGCGGTGGGCAGCAGCGAGTTGCTGCAACAAACCCTGCTCGACTGCGATACGCCGCCGACGCAGCCGGGGGCGGTGGTCAGCCTGCCGGATCTGCTGATCGAGGGTAATGCGCTGCAAAGCTTCATGCGTGCCGACAGCTGGCTGCTGGGCGCTGATGCCGACTGGGCCCGCCAACTGGTAACCGAGCTGCTGCGGCCATTCAACCGCCGCCGCGACGCCATCATGCCGATGCGCCCGCGTGAGGCGGAGTTCACCAAACTGGCGATCACCGGCATGCTCGCCACGCGTTTGAGCTACATGAACGATATGGCCAATCTGGCTGACAGCCTGGATGTGGATATCGAACAGGTGCGCCAGGGCATGGGCGCTGACCGGCGGATTGGTGATGCCTACCTGTATCCCGGCTGCGGCTTCGGCGGGCTGAGTTTCTCCCGCGATGTGATGAGCCTGGCCTCGACCCTCGAAGGCAGCGGCCTGGCGGCTCAGCTGCTCGATGAGGTGCTGAATATCAACGAGCGCCAGAAGGAGGTGCTGTTTCGCAAGCTATGGCGTCATTACGGTACCGACCTGCGCGGCCGCAAGGTGGCACTGTGGGGCGTGGCGTTCAAGCCGGAAACCTCGCGCATCAACAATGCGCCTGCGCTCAAATTGCTTGAGGCGCTCTGGGCCCAGGGTGTTGAGGTGCATGTGCACGACCCGCGTGCGCTAGACACGCTGGCCCGTTGGGCGGGTGAGCGCGATGATCTGGTGCTGCATCAGGACCCGTATGCGGCAGTCGCCGGTGCCGATGCGTTGATGCTGGTCACCGAATGGAAAGCCTACTGGAGCCCTGATCTGCCGCGCCTGCGCGAGCTGATGGCCGCGCCACTGCTGCTCGACGGCCGCAATGTATGGGATCCGGCGTTTATGAAGCAGAACGGCTTTACCTACTACGGCATAGGACGGCGATGACATGAGCAGTTCATTGACGCACAAGCCCGCCTGGCAGGCGCTGATGCAGCATGCCGCGGAGCTGCGCAGCAGCCATCTGGCCGAGTTGTTTGCCGCCGATGCAGGGCGTTTTGACAGCCTGCATCGCGCCTTCGGCCCGTTGCTGTTTGATTTCTCCAAGCAGCGGCTGGACGCCCGCACGCTGCCGCTGCTGTTTGATCTGGCAGCCGAGCAGGGGCTGGCCGAGCACATGAGCGAGCTGTTCTCCGGTGCTGCGGTCAACCCGAGCGAGGGTCGGGCCGCGATGCACTGGGCCCTGCGCCTGCCGGCCGAGCATGGCTGCGTGCTGGCCGGGGAGGACATCAACGCCCAGGTGCAGGCTCAGTTGCAACGCATGGATGACATCGTGCAGAAGGTGCGCAGCGGCCAGTGGCGTGGAGCCACCGGTGAGGCGATTACCGATGTGGTCAATATCGGCGTTGGCGGCTCGGACCTTGGCCCGCTGATGGTCACCGAGGCGCTCACCGATTCTCGCCCGGTTAACGATTCGCCGCTGCGGGTGCACTTTGCCTCGACCATGGACGGCAGCCAGGTGTCGCAGCTGCTGGGTGGCCTGAATCCCCATGCGACGCTGTTTATCATTTCCTCCAAGTCGTTTTCCACCATCGATACCCTGAGCAATGCGGCCACCGCCCGCGGCTGGCTGGAGCGCGAGCTGGGCGAGCTGCCGGGGCTCTTGGCCTGCCACTTTATCGGCGTGTCGGCAGCGGCCGAGCGCATGACGGAGTGGGGTATTGCCCCGGCCAATCAGTTGGCGCTGTGGGAGTGGGTTGGCGGGCGGTTTTCGTTGTGGTCGGCCATTGGCCTGCCGATTGCCCTGTCGATCGGCATGGCGGGTTTTCGTGAGTTGCTGGCCGGTGCGCATGCGATGGACGAGCATTTCCGTCAGGCGCCCTGGGCCGACAATCTGCCGGTGCTGCTGGGGCTGATCGGCATCTGGAACACCAACATGCTGGGCATCAACGCCCACGCGGTACTGCCCTACGACGGACGCCTCAAGGAGTTGCCCAACTACCTGGAGCAACTGGAGATGGAGTCCAACGGCAAGTCGGTCAATCTGGCCGGCGACACGGTGGATTACGCCACCTGCCCGATTGTCTGGGGCACCATTGGCCCTAACGCGCAGCATGCGTTCTATCAGTTGCTGCATCAGGGGACCGAGCCGGTCACCTGCGACTTTATCGTGCCGGCACGGCGCTACCGCGAGGCCCAGCATAGCCTTGCCGTGGCCGAACTGAGGGCCCAGCACGAGCTGGCATTGGCGAACTGTCTGGCCCAGTCGCGGCTGCTGGCACTCGGTGATGCGGCGGTAGAGGATGCCGACACCTTGCCGCGCAACCGTCGTTATCGCGGTAATCAACCCAGCTCGACCCTGTTGCTGGATGAACTGACGCCCTGCAGCCTGGGCGCGCTGATTGCCCTGTATGAACACAAGGTGTTCGTGCAGTCGGTGATCTGGGAAATCAACCCGTTTGACCAGTGGGGCGTGGAGATGGGTAAACGTATCGCCGTAGATGCGTTGGCCTGCATCCGCGGCGACATCGAGCGCCTGCCGGGCGCTGATGCCTCTACCGCCGGCCTGCTGGCGCGGATCATGGCCGGTAGCGCGTGATCAGCGGCGCAACGCGTAGGGCGGACTAAGCGCAGCGTGTCCGCCGCTTAACCCCGGTGGCCAACGCGGTGCGTTGACCACCCTACAGGCGATATGTCGCAGGGCTTGGCGAAGCAGCCGATGACGATGCCAGGCCACGGCGGGGATAATGCGTAGGGCGGACTAAGCAAAGCGTGTCCGCCGTTTAGCCCCGGCGACCATGGAGTTAGCAGTGCGGATCAGTCCAGCGCCTGCAGGATGCGGTTGGACAGCACACGCGAGCCGGCCGCGGTCGGATGAATGCCGTCACTGGTGATGTAAATCGACTCGCGGCCGGCGAAGTCGGCGCGCACATCGACGAACTTCACACCCATGCCCGGGTAGGCTGCAGCCTTGTAGTTCATGCTGTAGTTGTTGATGTCCTGCAGGTCCTCGGCGCTGCCCACGGCGTTGTAGTAGCCGAGGAAGATGATCTCTTCGATACCGTCATTGCGCATCTTTTGCACCAGGGTGGCGATGCGATCTTCCAGCTCGTTGAGCAGCGGCATGCAGGCGCTCAGTGAAGGACGGCAGCTGTTGAGCTGAATGTCGTTACCACCGCCATTGAAGATCACCGTACGAATGCCGCTCTTGTCGGCCCGGGCGTACTGGTTTTCTACCGAATACAGCCGTGAACAGAGAATGTTACCGCCGGTCAGTTGGCAGCCGGAGCGGGCGTAGGTGTCGATGTTCTCGTCCAGATCGGCTTCCAGGTTCTCGTGAATATCACCGGACAGGGCAAAGATCGAATCGCCAAGGATCATGGTGTCCGGGCTGCTGATGCCGGGGTTGCTGGCCATGGCCGGCAGGCTGACCAGGGTGCTGAGGGCGAGTGCGGCCAGACCGCGTTTGAACAGAGTGTGCATGGGCATTCCTTTTTGTTGTTGTGCTGACGGGTCTCCAGTAAGGCTGAATCAGGTGTTGAAACAAAAGGAGACATTTTCGCAATATGCATCGCGCATGTTAGGCGGCGGGGCGGGGTAAACAAGCACCCAAACGGGCGAGTGGGGCGCTGTGACGGGGAGCGAGCTGTCGAAGGGTAAAAGCCGCAGACTGGCTGCGGTGGATGTTCAGCCAACGGATGTTTTGCCGGGCCGATCGGCACTGGGGAAGATGCCAGAGAGGTGCACCAGGTTGGCGCATCGAAACACGGGCGCTACACTCCGTGCATACCTACAAGAATACAAGTGGCCGCGGTGCAGCATGCTGCGGGGCAGGGAATGCCATGTCTCAGGAGCTGTTTCTCTACGAAACCCTAAGCGAACGCCTCGCCGAGCATATCCGGCGCGGCGGCTTTATTCCGGGCGAACGCCTGCCCTCGGTTCGGGCGCTGAGCAAAGCCTTTGGCGTCAGCATCAACACCACCGTTCAGTCGTTGCGCAAGCTGGAAATGGACGGCTATATCGAAGTGCGTGACCGCTCAGGGGCGTATGTGCGCCACGCGCTGCCAAGGCCGGCGGTCAACGGCAATGTCAGTCATTTTCCAGTGCTGCCGGTCGAGATATCTCTGAGCGAAGAGATCCTGCGCTTTATGGAGCCGCACATTTCCGAGCAGGCGTTGCACCTGGGGATTGCGCTACCCGACCCCGGCTTGATGCCGGTTGAGCGCATCATGCGCCTTTGGCGCGATGCCAGCCGTCGTCATGCCCGCATGATGTGGGACTACAGTCATCCCAACGGCCTGCCGGCGATGAGACGTCAGCTTTCCATGCGCAGCATTGGTTATGACGCAGGGATTGGTGAAGACGACATTCTGGTCACCAATGGCTGCATGGAGGCGATGGAGTTGGCTTTGCGTGCGGTGACCAAGCCCGGTGACGTGGTGGCTGTAGAGTCGCCAACCTACTATGGGACTCTGCTGGCGCTGGATGTCCTGCAGCGCCGTGCGGTGGAGATTCCGACCCATTACCGCGATGGCATCTGCCTGTACACGCTGGAGCAGGTGTTCCGGCAAGGGCAGGTCAAGGCCTGTATTTTGTCGTGCAACGCGCAGAACCCGCTCGGGTATGTCATGACCGATGAGCGCAAGCAGCGGCTGGTCGAGATGGCGTCGCGCTATCAGGTGCCGGTGATCGAAAACGATATATGGGGCGACACCGTGTATGCCGGCAACGCGCAGCCGGCCAAGGCGCTCGATCACACTGGCATGGTCATTTACTGCAATTCGTTTTCAAAATCCTTGATGCCCGGCCTGCGTCTCGGCTGGGTTGCGGCGGGTCGTTTCCATGATCGGCTGCGGGAGCTGAAACAGATCAGCAGCATCACTACGGCCGCGGCGCCGCAGCTGGTCATGAGCCGGTTTATCGAAAGCGGTGCCTACGCCCAACATCTGGTGCAGCTTCGGGCGGCGCTTGAGCAACAGGTCACTGAGGCGTTGGAACTGGTGCGCGAGTCATTCCCGTCGGGGACTTGGGTGCACCCGCCGGAAGGGGGGTGTGTACTCTGGGTGAAACTGCCCGAGCACCGGGACTCACGCAAGCTGTTCCAGCAGGCGCTGAACGACGGCATTCACATTTTTCCCGGCAGTGTATTCTCCGTCGGGCCGCGGCATTCCGATTTTATGCGACTCAACGTTGGCAGCGGCCTGACGCCCGAAGTGCGGGAGAAACTACGGCGGCTGGGGGCGCTGGTTGCCCAAATGCAGTGAGTGGCAACATCTGTATCAGTGGGATTGGCAGATCTGTACCTGTTTTCCACAAAACGCTCTGCCCTAGGATGGGGCGCGTGATACCAAAAACAAAAAGCCCATTGCCGGAGAGGGATGATCCATGGCACACCTGCGCAGTCTCGCACCCGTCTTTTCACTCAGTTTGTTGACGTTGGCCCTGTCTGGTTGCTTGAGCAGCAGCGGCGGCTCCGATTCCAATGATACAAATCGCCCGGACCTGTCCCTTGGCGTGCTTTCCAGCGCGGTCGATCAGGTCACCGGTGACGACGTTCTGATTACCATCGAAGGTGATATTGATCTGGTTGATGCCGAGCTCGATAACCTGGAGCTGTGGTTGAACGATACCGAGATCGAACCCAGCCGCATGGTGCAGCGCAATGGTCGGCTGGAGGTGCTGGTCGAAGGTCTGACGCTGGGTGAAAACCGCCTTGAGTTGCACCACAGCACCCATGGCGAGCTCTACAGCATGACCTTGACCGCGTATCCCGAGACCGGGCCGGTGTTCTCCGGTCCGCAGCAGTACCCATTCGTCTGCAGCGTGGTGCAACAGGTTGGTATTCAGCCACTGGTCGACAATCAGGAGGCCGGATATCCGGTTTATGAAGGCGAAACCGTGGTTGGTTATAGCCGCGATTGCGCCATTGAGCCCCGGGTAGAGTTCCTCTACATGACCACCGAAGGCGATTACGCCCCATTACCGCAGGACCGCAGCCGTCCTGCAGATATGGCTACCACGACCTTAACCGATGGCCGCACGGTCGACTTCGTGGTGCGCCGTGAGGTCGGTACGCTGAACCGGTTTATTTACAGTTTTGCTACCCTGGCCGACCGTAACGACGCGGATGACGCCGCCAGTACCGACCTTTGGAACGGACGGCTGCTCTATCATTTCGAGGGCGGAGTGGGTATTGGCCACAGCCAGGGGCGTCTGAGTGGTGACGCCTTGACCCCCGAGGTCCTCGGGCTGGGCTATGCCGTGATCTATTCCACTGGCACGCGTGCCAGTACGCATTACAACCTGCAGGTCGGTGGCGAGACCGCGCTGATGACCAAGGAGCACTTCGTCAAACGCTTCGGGGTGCCGGAGTACACGGTGGCCATCGGTGGCTCCGGTGGTGCGATTCAACAGTACGTCTACTCGCAGAATCACCCGGGGCTGATTGATGCCGGGGTGCCGCAATATTCCTATCCGGACATGGTGACCCAAACGATTCACATTGGGGATTGCGAGCTGCTCGAGTACTTTATGGACGCAACCGACCGCGCCAACCTGCGCTGGCAGACTACCGAGAACCGCAGCCTGCTGGTGGGCCTCAACGCGACTGACGATTACCCTGATCCGCTGTATGACACCAAAGTTGCGCTGGGGTTTGCCAGTGCGCCCGGCTCCACTGAGTGCATTCCTGCCTGGCGCGGATTGACGCCTCTCACCATGAACCCGCATTACGGCCAGGCGCCCTATCAGGACCAGATGTACCCGCCGGAGATCATGTCAGACGTGCACTGGACCCACTTCGATGACCTGCGCAACGTCTACGGCGTTGACGAGCAGGGCGAGCCACGCACGCTGTTTGACAATGTCGGGGTGCAGTATGGCCTTCAGCCGCTGCGCCAGGGCCAGATCACGCCGGCCGAGTTCCTGCGCCTCAATGCGCTGATTGGCGGCTGGAAGCAGCCGAGCGAAATGGTTCAGGAGGGCTCCCCGTTTCTGCCGCCGCATACGCCGGGCAACTTTGATCCGTGGAGCAGCCGCAACATGAATCTGAGTGTTGACGGGACAACACCGGCGCCGCGAACCGAGGGCGATCCGCTGGCGATGAACGCCGCCTACGCGCAGGGTATTGTGTTTGATGGCCAGCTCAACATACCAGTGATCGACTGGCGGCATTACCTGGAGGAGGTGCTGGATATGCATAACAGCCATCAGTCCTTCTCTGCCCGCCAGCGCATTTTGAACCGCATGGGCCATGCGGATAACCAGGTGATCTGGTTTACCGATGCCAGACCAACTGATACCTCGGACCCGGATCGTCCGCGGCCGCAGCGTAATTTCGATCAGACCTGGATGGCGCTGGAGGTGCTGGATGAGTGGTTGACCAACATCCGCGAAAACCCCGATCTGAGTATTGGTGAGAACCGTCCGGCGTCCGCACTGGACAGCTGTTTCAACACCGACGGCAGCCTGATCGCCGAAGGCGACGGGGTGTGGGACGGCATCATCAACGAGCAGCCGGCAGGCGCCTGTACCCAGCAGTTCCCGACCTATAAAACCTCGCGTATGCAGGCGGGTGGACCGATTGAAGGCAGCATCTTCAAATGCGCGCTGAAACCGCTCAGCACTGCGCTGGTTGATGGTACTTATGGCGGTTGGGTGCCGGACAGCGGCGAGATCGACCAGCTCAACGCGATTTTCCCGCAGGGCGTGTGCGACTACAGTCAGCCCGATCAGGGGCGGCCGGAAAGTTGAGGCAGCCTGGGGATCGGGTCTGAGCCCGGACTTTGGGAAGGCGCCGCAAGGCGCCTTTTTTACGTGCGCAATTTCCTTCAATACAGACCAGCCCGATTGCTTCAGCATGCCGCTGTCATGGTTGTGAGGGCGCAAGATGCTGTCGCTGTGGTTATCGATGCTGGCTTTTACGCTGGTGGGTTCGGTCGCGCCGGGGCCGGTGTGTGTGGTGACGGTCAGCAGCGCGGCGCGGGCAGGCCTGCTGCGCGCCATGCCCTACGTGTTCGGCGCATCGTTTGGTTATGCGCTGCTGGTATTGCTGCTCGGCCTTGGCCTGCTCGGCAGTCTGGCGCAGAGCCCGGCGCTGCTGGATGTGCTGGCCTGGGTTGGCGCGGCGTATCTGTTGTATCTGGCCTGGCGTATTGCCAGCGCCGAACCAGGGCTGTCGGGCGCTGCCGGCGTCACGATTCCGGGGTTCTGGGCTGGCGCCCTGGCCCAATGGCTTAACCCCAAGGCCTGGCTGTTTTCGTTGTCGGGGCTCGGCATGTTCGTCAGCAACCAGGCGCAGCCGCTGGCGATCTATTGTATCCTGTCGCTGGTTGTCTGCCTGTTTGGGGTTGGCTGCTGGGCGGTGCTGGGGCATCTGCTCGGCGGGCGTCTGCCAGGCACGCGGGCGATGCGCGTATTCAACCTGTTGATGGCGCTGTTGCTGGTGCTGAGCGTCGTGTTGATTTTGTTGCCGTAACCGGTATGAGGTGAGCATGTTGCAAGAGCAGTTTCTCCAGCGCAGTCCGGCGCTGCCGCTGATTGAGCTGCGCCAGGCCAGTCGTTCCAGTGCCTGCTATCAGGCTCACACCCACGATGAGTTTTCCTTTGGCGTCATTGATCGGGGCCATGCGGCGTACCGTAACCGTCAGCGTCTTGAACGCATTGGTGTGGGCAGCCTGGTCACGGTAAATCCGGGTGAGGTGCATTCCTGTAATCCGGCAGCGGGTCAGTGGTCCTACTGGATGCTGTTTGTTGATGCCAGCTGGCTGGGTACGTTGCAGCGTGAGGCTTTTGGCGGCAGCGCCGATTATTGCTGTTTCCCTGACGTTTGTGCTGCCGGCGCGAGTGCCGGGTTCGATGGCCTGTTTGCCAGCCTGCAGCGCAGCGACGGGGCGCTGGAGGCGGAAAGTCGACTGATAGACCTGTTGCAACCCCTGTTTGCCTGCCAGCAGGAAAGCGCTAGTACCTTGCACCAGAGCGGACTGCTGCGGGCGAGGGAGTTGATCATGGATCGGCTTGGCTGCAATCTGCAGCTCGATGAGCTGGCGGAGGCTGCGCAGCTCAACCGCTACCAGTTGATTCGCGGCTTCAAGCGTCTTTACGGGCAGGCACCGCATGCGTTTCAGCTGGATGAGCGGATCAAGCAGGCGCGGGCGAGACTGAGAGCTGACGCGGTCAGCCTCAATGATCTGGCGCTGGATCTGGGGTTTGCCGATCAGGCTCACTTTCAGCGTCACTTCAAGCTGCGCACGGCACTGACGCCGGGCCAGTATCGGGCTTTTCATCAGGCGGCCTGAGTCTTGGAAAGCAAAACAGGCGCCGGATCGGGCGCCTGTTCTGTGTTTCAGCCGGGTCAGCGAATCAGTCCACCGATAGATCCACTTCGCGGATATACAGGCGGCCTGCGTCGATGGTGGCTTCATCGAGCATTTTCTGCTCCAGCACGCCGCCGGTAGACCAGGTGGCGAAGTCATCGTCGTTGAGCACGCCCAGATGGCCATCGTCGATGCGCCACAGGCCTTCCATCTTGTCGTGCGGATAGTTGGCCTCAACCACCATGTCCAGCACCAGGGTCTTGTCTACCGGGTATATGCCGACCGCTGCCAGTGCCGCCCAGCCGCCGTCCAGCACTACTTCTTCCAGTGTCTTGCCGTTGATGGTCAGGCCCAGATCCGGGTCCTGCACCATTCCGGGTTGCAGGGCGACGGTTTCCAGGTTGGTGCCGGTGGACAGGTCGATGCGGTAGACCTGTTTCTGTGCGTTGGGTGACACGCCGGCCGCGCCGTTCGGGCCGCCATACAGGAAGCTGCCGTCGCGCTCGAGTACCAGGAAGTCGGTGCTGCTCAGACCGACCATTTCCGAGTTGGAGTTGGCGGGCTTTTCCTGCTGGTACAGATACTGGCCGATTTCACCGGTCGCGATGTTTACTGTAACGATGCGGGTGATGGTCAGTGAACGCACTGCCTTGCTCGGCAGGTCCATGGTGGACTGCATCAGGCCGACCAGGGTGCTTTCGTCCGGGGTGATGGCAAGGCCTTCCATGCCGCGGTTGGCACGGCGATAGGCGTACTCGGCGGGCAGGTTGATGCGGGTGCGGGTGTCTGCGGTAAAGGGATTGATGCGGTCGATTTCGCGGCCTTCGGCATCAAAGTGCACCATGTGCGGACCGTATTCGTCGCTCGCCCAGAAGGTGCCGTCGCGCAGTGCGACCAGTCCTTCGCCATCCAGACCGTAATCGTCCAGCTTGATGGGGTTGGTTTCCGCATCAAAGGGCTGCGTCGGGTCGACCACGATCGGCGTGCCATCCGGGTTGTAGGGTGTTTCACCGGTACCGCCGAGCGCCGAGGTGTTGGGCAGGCCGGTGATTGGGGTGCCGTCGGGCCGCTTCAGCAGGATGGTTGCCAGCTGTTCGACGCCGCCGTCGGCAGTGATGCGGAAGTGGCCGATACGCGGGGTGTAATCGGCGACCGGGAAGGACTTTCCGGAGCCGTATTCGCCGCCGACGAAATCGGCGTTGGGGCCGCGATCGGTCATGGCGTAGAACTCGCCCAGCCGGCTCGGGTGGGCGGTCATGGCTGAGCCGTAGCCGCCATTGCGGATTTCAAAGGGAGCTTCGGTTTTGCCGTCGATCAGGTCATCTCGCAGGATGGTGAAGGGCAGCTCGACGCCCTCCATCGGGAAGGCTGCCAGCTTGGTGGCGAGCGCCTGTTCCGGGGTGACGGTGGCATCGTCGTCGTTGCTGGAGGATTTGCAGGCGGTGAGCAGTGCGCTGCCGAGCAGCACGGCCGAAAGCACTTTCCAGTGGGTCATCTGTTCGTCCTTGTATCGGGAGTAGGCGCTGGCGGCTGCCGTGCGCGAAGATCGGCAGACTAGCCCCGGGAGGTGACAAAACAGCGAACGCATGATGACCGTTTGAGGATCAGGCCAGTCCGCCGTTCAGGCGTTATGGCCTGCGGCGGAGCGGTAATGCGTAGGGTGGACCAAGCGCAGCGTGTCCACCGTTGGGTGCAGTGGGTCAGCACGAGCGCAGGCCTGATGCCGCGATGGCGGAGACGCCGTTGGCTTACTCCGCCCGACGTCGGGCGGCGTTCCGTCGGGCGGCGCTCCGTAGGGCGGACTAAGCGTAGCGTGTCCGCCGTTTGAGGGCCGTTGCCTAGTTGGCCAGTTCGATATGCTCCGGATGAATCCGAATAACGCCTTTTTTCAGCAGGCCGCCGAGCGCCTTTTTGAAGTTGCTCTTGCTGACGTTGAAGGCCTCGCTGATGGCCTCGGGGCTGCTGCGGTCGCTCAGGGCGAGCTGACCGCCATTGGCCTGCAGACGTTCGATAATCTGTTGCTGGAGCAGGTCTGCTGCCTGGCCGCCAACCGGTTGCAGGCTGAGGTTGATCTTGCCGTCCGGGCGGACTTCGCGAATGTAGCCCTGTTCCTTGCGGCCCAGCTTGACCGGCCTGAACGCTTCGTTGCGGTGCAGCAGGCCCCAGTGTTCGCTGTTGATGATGGCCTTGTAGCCCAGGTCGGTGCGCTCGACCAGCAGCAGGTTGACCGCATCACCGACCTTGTAGCGGGCCGGGGTCTTGTCCAGATAGCGGTCGAGTCGGGTGGTCGCCAGTACCCGGCTGGTGTGCTTGTCGAGGTACAGGTAGGCAACGCAGTACTGGCCTTCTTCGAGCGGCTTCTTCAGTTCGGCAAACGGCAGCAGCACGTCCTTGGGCAGACCCCAGTCGAGGAACAGACCGACCTGATTGCGCGCGACCACCTTGAGGTTGGCGAACTCGCCGACCTGCGCGCGCGGGCGCGTGGTGGTGGCGATGATCCGGTCTTCGCTGTCGAAGTAGATAAATACCCGCAGCCAGTCACCGACCTCGGTGGGCTGGTCTTTTGGCACATAGCGGTTGGGCAGCAGGATCTCGCCGTCTTCACCGCCGTCCAGGTACAGCCCGAAGCCGGTCTGCTTGATGATCTGCAGTTTGTTGAATCGCCCGATGTCGGCCATGTAATTGCTCCTGAGTTAGCCGCGCATTCTAGGGGCTATCGCGCTGCGATAACAGTGCGGGTCGTCGCTATTGCCGTTGGCTGCCATCCGCGTCGGGTGTCTGGGTTGCCCCGGCTACGGCATCCTGCACGCTGTTGACCTCGATGCGGTCGGCATCAAACAGCGTTTCCAGCTCCGCACGGGCCTGACGGGCTGTCTGCATTACCGCGGCGGCGTCATCGTAGACCCTGTGCTGGGCCGCCAGCACCGCTTCATCGTGCCGGCGGAAGCGGGCGATACGCGAGTCGGCCTGCTCCGGGCTGAGACCCATGCCGGTCAGAATCTGCCGGCTCATTTCCAGACTGGAATGGAAGGTTTCGCGCACGGCCAGGACATTCAGGTCGATCAGCTTGTGCACGTGCTGACGGTTGCGGGCGCGGGCGATGATGGTGATCGCCGGGTACAGGCGACGCACGGTTTCGGCGGTGCGCAGGGTCACGTCCGGGTCGCTGCTGGTGATGATGAAGAACTGCGCCTTGTCGACCTGGGCCGCGCGCAGGATCTCGGGGCGCAACGGGTCGCCGTAGAAGATCGGCATGTCGGCGCTGAGGCTGCGCGACATGTCGATACTGTCGACCGAGGTATCCAGCGCAATGTAAGGCACACGCTGGGCGCGCATCATGCGGGCGATCACCTGGCCCATCCGGCCCATGCCGGAGATCACCACGCGGGGGCTGTCGGATTCGATCTGTTCGTACTCTGGTGGAACCGGCCTGATGCTGTTTGCGGCCCGGCTGAGCAGCGGTGACAGGGCGAGAATCAGCAGCGGGGTGATGGCCATCGACAGGGTGATCGCCAGCACCAGCATGCCGTGCAGAGAGGGGCTCAGCAGCTGGTGCCCGGCAGCCAGCTGGAAGACCACGAAGGCGAACTCGCCACCGGCGGCCAGCACCAGGCCGAGACGCAGCGCGTTGGCGCTATCGAGCCCGGCTACGCTACGGCCAACCAGATAGATCAGCGGCAATTTGAGACCGATTACCAGTGCGGTCAGCAGGGCGACTGCGCTGCTATCGCTGACCAGCAGTGAGAGGTCCGCCTGCATGCCCACGGTGATGAAAAACAGGCCCAGCAGCAGCCCCTTGAATGGCTCGATCTGCGACTCCAGCTCGTGACGGTATTCGGAATCGGCCAGCAGCAGGCCGGCCAGAAACGCGCCCAGTGCCATCGACACGCCAACCATGTCCATCAGCCAGGCGGTGCCGATCACCACCAGCAAGGCGGTGGCGGTGGAGACCTCCTGCAGACCGGTGCGGGCGACCACGCGGAACAGCGGGCGCA
Source organism: Halopseudomonas sp. L-58 (assembly GCF_056859475.1). NCBI lineage: Bacteria > Pseudomonadati > Pseudomonadota > Gammaproteobacteria > Pseudomonadales > Pseudomonadaceae > Halopseudomonas > Halopseudomonas sp. L-58. Next base: position 204,839 of record NZ_JBSXON010000085.1, on the reverse strand, counting down.
GCAGATAGCGTCCGCCGATTACGATCACGGCGATGCTGCCGAGCACCTCGGCGGTTCGCACTAGCGGGTTGCCGTCAGCACTGCCCTCCGGTTGGACTCCCAGCAGCGGAATCAGTGCGATCAGCGGGATGGCTGCGATGTCCTGAAACAGCAGTACGGCAAAGGCCTGGCGGCCGTGCGGGCTGTTGAGCTCTCGCCGTTCGGCCAGCAGCTGCAGGCCGAATGCGGTGGACGACAGGGCCAGACCCAGGCCGAGAATCAGCGCGGTCTGCAGCGGTTGGGCAAACACCAGCCAGGCGAGCAGTGCCATCACGCTTGCGCACAGCAGCACCTGAGCAAGTCCGGTGCCGAACACCGCGCGGCGCATGACCCACAGGCGTTTGGGCGACAGTTCCAGGCCGATGATAAACAGCAGCAGGACAACGCCCAGCTCGGATACATGGCTCATGCTTTCCGGGTGCGCGATCAGTGCCAGTGCACCGGGGCCGATGATCACACCCGCCGCCAGGTAACCAATTACAGCGCCCAGACGCAGGCGTTTGGCCAATGGCACCGCGATGACGGTGGCGAGCAGAAGGACGACAACGACCTGCAGAATGCTGCCCGGTTCATGCATGAAGAGATACCCGAAGGGAGATTGGCTGGGGGAGGTGGCAAGAGCTTGCCAGACGGCCAATTCTAGGCCCTCGCAGGCCTGCTGCTCAATGCGCCACAGACGCTTTTTTAACCGCCACGCTGCAGGTCCACTTGCGCAGGGCGGGCCAGGCGCAGCGTGTCCGCCGTTCGACCCCGGTGGCCAACGCTTTGCGTTGACCACCCTACAGGCGACCTGTCGCAGGGCTCGATGACGATGCCGGGCCACAGCGGGGATAATACGTAGGGCGGACTAAGCGCAGCGTGTCCGCCGTTCAGCTCCGGTGGCCAACGCGGTGCGTTGACCACCCTACAGGCGAATTGTCGCAGGGCTCGACGACGATGCCGTGCCAAGGCGGGGATAATGCGTAGGGCGGACCAGGCGCAGCGTGTCCGCCGTTCAACCCCGGTGGCCTGTCGCAGGGCTTGGCGAAGCAGTCGATGACGATGCTGGGTCACGGCGGTGATAATACGTAGGGCGGACTAAGCGTAGCGTGTCCGCCGCGCCCCCACATTTCAGACAGAATAGAGGTCAACCAGCACAACATGGCAATTTTGCAGCGCATCAGACAGCTCGGTGAATGGCTCGGGTTGCGCCCGCGTGGAGAGCAGGAGCGGGAGGTCGAGCGCCTGCGCGATGATTTCGGGCTGATCCGGGTGACCGAGCTTGGCGAGCTGCGCTATCTGTTCTTTGGCGAGCAGACCGAGCAAAGCTGCGGGCTGATCGGCAATCCGGCCTGGCTGGAGTACGACTACACCCGCGCCATGCTGCTGGCCGGCTACTGGCTGGAGGATACGCAGCGGGTGCTGGCGCTGGGCCTCGGTGGCGGCTCGCTGGTCAGCGCGGTGCTGACCCATTTGCAACCGCAGCAGATCACCGCCGTGGAGCTGCGCCCCGGTGTGGTGGAGGTAGCCCGGCGCTGGTTCGGCCTGCCGGATGATCCGCGACTGACCGTGCTGATCGACAGCGCCGAGAAGGTCATTGAGCGCGAGCAGGCCAGTGCCGACCTGGTGCTGCTCGACCTGTACATGGAGGGCGGGATCACCGCCCTGCAATTGCGTATGGACTTTCTCGAACAGTGCCATGCGGCGCTGCGCCCGGGCGGGCTGATGGTGGTGAACCAGTGGCAGTTGGGCCATACCGGGCAGCCCTACGCGGCAGAGCGGTTGCAGAAGCTGTTTGGTGATCGCTATCTGCAGGTGGAAGTCGAGGAGGGCAATATCGTGCTGTTCATTCCGCAGGCCGGCGAGTTACCGCTGGATCAGGATACGATGCGCCGCTGGGCAGATAGCCTGGAGCCGCAGCTCGGGTACAGCCTGCGCCCCTATGTGGAAGTGCTGCGCAGAGCCGAAGACGCTATCCCTGCTGCCGACTGCCGGTAAACTGCAGCTGGCTGCCGCAACGGCGACACAGATAACGCGAGCCACGGGCAACCCGGGCGTGGCGTTGCGCGGTAAAGGGCATCGGGTCCGGGCAGGCGCAGCGGTACAGGTAACGGGTGACCCGCCGGGTCGGCACCGCGTAGTTGTGGCAGCGGTTGGCGGGCAGACCATACAGCCCGATCATCAGGCCCTGCCACTCCCGGCCGTGCGGGCGAATGCGATGCCCGTACAGTTGATGGGCAATCAGGTGCGCGACCTCGTGCGCCACTGTGTGCTGCAGGAAGTGCTCCTGGTTCTCGCGGTACATGCGGCCGTTGAAACGCAGCAGGTTGCGATCCAGATAGGCAACCCCTGCGCGCTGGCCACGCAGATCCAGTTCAATATCGGGGCGCGGAAAACGGCGGCGAAAGTGCTGCTCTGCCAGCCGGTAGCATTCCTCAGTGCGGGCGATTACGCGGTCCATCGACTCAGAACACCCCGTTGTCGAGGCCGGCAGCCAGATACAGCCCCAATTCTTCTACCTGCTGCTCAAACCCGTCCTGCCAGTCGCCGCGCAGGGTCAGTGGTTCCTGCACCCAATTCCAGCGCAGCCCGGTGACGATCGACTCGACGGCGCGGCGAGTGCCGGTGCCATCCATACCGGCGCGGATATACAGCGCACAGGGCAGCCCCTGCTTTTGTTCCAGCACCGGGTAATAACAGCGGTCGAAAAAGTCCTTCAGCGCGCCGCTCATGTAGCCGAGATTCTCGGTCGTACCGAGCAGAATCGCATCGGCCGCCAGTACGTCGTCAGGTTGCGCCTCCAGCGGCGGCACCCAGCGCGCGTCTACCTGCTCGATATCGGCATGGCTGGCACCGCGCAGCGCCGCTTCGGCCAGTCGCCGGGTATTCGGCGACGGCGCGTGGGCGACGATCAGTAACTGTTTGCGAGGCATGGCGCTCAACCTTGCCGGCTGTTCCACAGCCGCGACACGGCGCGGTCGCTGCCCAGCCAGGCAATCAGCAAACCTGCCAGGCCGATCAGGCCGAACACGGCGACCGGCAGCAGGAAGAACGGATCGCTGCCGGAGGGCAGCAAGACCGCCAGGCCGATGGCGATGGTCAGAAACAGGGCGCACATGATGACCAGAATCAGGCGACTTTTGGGCGCGTAGTGGAATGGCTCGTCGCCGCGTTCCAGCGGGGCGAGCAGGGGAGCGCACAGTGTGCGGGCGTGATCTTTGAGTGTGGCCATGCGGAAGTCTGTGTCTCTGCGAGGAACCTTTCGGCGAGTGTAACCCGACGGCTCCGCCGAGCAAACCGGCCATGACCGCTTCCGGTCATGCGCTGGTCATCGCGGACCTGATGGGGTAGGGTGTTTACAGCTGAATACAAATATCCGTGGGTCACCAAGACCCCCATTTGCACCCCCTACCTGCCTGGAACCGATCCACCGTTTGGGAGACGCGGCTCCATGATCAGGCTTTTGTTGCCCATCGCGGCACTGCTCTGCGGCATTGCGTTGCTGCTGCTGGGCACCGGACTGCTCAATACTCTGCTGGCCTTGCGTGGCAGTGCCGAGCAGTTCAGTGATCAGACCCTGGGTTTACTCGGCTCGGCCTACTTTGCCGGTTTCATCCTCGGCACCTGGCTGTGCCCGCGGCTGATCCGGCGCATGGGGCATGTGCGCGCCTTCACCTTTCTCGCCGCTGCCGAAGCGGCCTGTGTACTCATTCATCTGCTGTGGATTCAACCTGGCCTGTGGCTGTTGCTGCGGGTGATCACCGGCGTGGCGCTGGTGGGCATCTATACCGTGATCGAAAGCTGGCTCAACACCCAGGCGCCGCCCGAGCGCCGCGGCCAGGTGTTTGCCTGCTATATGGCAGTCAACCTCGGCGCGCTGGCGCTGGCCCAGCAGATGCTGAACTGGGACAGCCCGCTGACCTTTACCCTGTTTGCCGTAGCCGCGACCTTCATCGTACTCGCGGTGATGCCGGTGTCGGCCACCCGCCTGCCGCAACCGGTAATTGACGATACCCCGCCATTGAAGCTCGCCAGGCTCTGGCAGGCGGCGCCGGTGGCCTGTGCCGGCGCGGTGCTGTCGGGCCTTGGCATGGGCGGATTCTGGGGTCTGGGGGCGGTCTATGCCGCGCGCATGGAAATGGATACCGCGCAGATCGCCGGCTTTGTGTCGTTGGTGATCCTTGCTGGCGCATTGGCCCAGTGGCCGATGGGGCGCCTGTCCGACAGTATCGACCGGCGCCGGGCACTGGTGATCATCGCCGGTTTGGCGGCGGCAGGCGGGGTGCTGATGGCGTTGCTCGGCCCGTTCGGTCTCTGGTTGCTGTTGGCTGCGGCGATTTTCGGCGCGGGTGCCTTCTCGGTGTATCCGGCGGTTGTGGCGCATCTGATCGATCACTTACACCAGGAAGATATTCTCTCGGGCAACGCCTCTCTGCTGATGCTGCATGGCCTTGGGGCTGCGGTTGGCCCGGCGCTGGCCGGTGCCCTGATGGGAATCACGGCTGCATCGGCGTTGCCGCTGTTTTTTGCCCTGATGTTCTCACTGATTGCGGTCTATGCCCTGCGTCATCTGCGCCAGGGCGATGATCGGATTGTCGATGGCGCGGCGCATCAGGTCCCGATGGTGCGCACCTCGACCGCGGTACTGGAAATGATGCTGGAAGAGGCAAGTGGTGACGAGGTGGCAGGCAGCAATCACGCGGCGGACGGTCGGGAGACCGCCCGCGATGAATTCGAGCAGCAAGATGGAGATCACGCCCATGATGTTGGCAACCGACCTTGATGGAACCTTTCTGGCAGGCGATCCGGACAACCGGCAGCGCCTGTATCAACTGATCAACGCACACCCCGGTATCACCCTGGTGTTCGTGACGGGACGGGGGTTGGAGGTAGTGGTGCCATTGCTTTCCGATCCGGCCATTCCGCGACCGGACTACATCATCTGTGATGTGGGTGCGACCCTGGTTGATGGCGACACCCTGCAGCCGGTCTACCCGGTGCAGAGCGAAATAGAGCAGCGCTGGCCGGGCGAGCAGGTGGTTGCCCAGCGGATGGCCGGCTTCCCCGGACTGGAACGTCAGGAAGTACCGCAGCAGCGCCGCTGCTCCTGGTTCTGCGAACCCGGTGCGGTGACCGAGCGGGTACACAAGGCGGCGGATGAGCTGGGCTGTGATCTGCTGTTTTCCGCCGGCATGTATCTGGACTGCCTGCCCAAGGGAGTAAACAAGGGCTCGACGCTGCGTCGGCTGGTTGAGCATCTGGGGGAGTCGATGGACCGGGTGCTGGTAGCCGGCGACACCCTGAATGACCTGTCCATGTATGAGCAGGGCTTCATGGGCGTGTGCGTTGGCGAATCGGAGCAGGGGCTGCTGGACGCCACGGCTGATCGGGCCAAGGTGCTGCATGCGCGCCTGAGCGGCTGCGGCGGGATTCTGGAGGCGGTTTCGCACTTCGGCTTTCTTGGCCCGCTCGGTGTGGATTCCGAGCTGCGTGATCTGCAGATCAAGGGCAAGGCGGACCTGGTGATGGTGTATCACCGCTTGCCTTACGAGGAAGTGATCGAGGACGGCAAGCTGGTGCGCCGTCCGCCCACATCGCCCAACGGCATCCTGCCAACCCTGCTGAGTTTTTTCGGTGGCGACCAGCCCGGCTCCTGGGTGGCCTGGTCGATTCACGACCCGCGCCAGCGCGAGGCCTTCGAGGTGCACACCAAGGTAGATGCCGAGCGTTACCCCAATCTGGTGGCGGCGCGGGTTGCCCTGACCAAGGATGATGTCGACGTGTTTTACAAGCGCTTTTCCAAGGAGGCGTTCTGGCCCACCCTGCACACCTTCTGGGAGCGCGCGGTGTTTCGCGAGGAGGACTGGGCGGTGTTCCTCAAGGTGAACCGGCTGTTTGCCGAGCGCACTGCGGCAGAGGCGGCTGAGGGCGCGGTAGTCTGGCTGCACGACTACAACCTGTGGATGGTGCCGGCGTTTCTGCGCTCGCTGCGGCCGGACCTCAATATCGCCTTCTTTCACCATACCTACTTCCCGTCGGCTGACGTATTCAACGTGCTGCCGTGGCGGCGCGAGATCATCGGCAGCCTGCTGCAGTGCGATTACATCGGCTTTCACATACCGCGTCAGGCCGAGAACTTTGTCGACGTGGCCCGCGGCGTCGCGCCGCTGGAGGTGCTGGAGGAAAAGGGCTGCGCGCCGCGCTATCTGACTTACGGCTGCGCCGTCGGGCTGGACCGCATGACCAGCTGCATCAGTGTGCACGGCCGCGAGATCGGTCTGGGCGCGCATCCGGTCGGACTGGATATCGGCCGGGTGCAGAATGTGATCGACAGCGATCACTGCCAGCAGCTGATCGGCGAGCTGCGTGAGCAACTGCAGGGGGTGCGGGTGGTGCTGTCGGTCGAGCGGCTGGATTACACCAAGGGCACCTATGCCAAGCTGCTGGCCTTTGAAGCGCTGCTGGATGCCCACCCGGAGCTGATCGGCAAGGTCACGCTGATTACCATCTGCGTGCCGGCCGCGCGGGAGATGACGGTCTATGACGAGCTGATCAGTCAGATTGAACAGGCGGTCGGGCGCATCAACGGGCGCTTCTCGAAGGTCGGCTGGACGCCGGTGCAGTTCTTCTATCGCGCGGTGCCGTTCGAGGATCTGGTGGCCTATTACCTGATGGCCGATGTGATGTGGATTACCCCGCTGCGCGACGGTCTGAATCTGGTCGCCAAGGAATATGTCGCAACCCAGGGGCTGTGCCAGGGCAGTGGGGTGCTGGTGCTGTCGGAGTTTGCCGGCGCGGCGGCCGAGCTGCACGGGGCGCTGCTGACCAATCCGCATGATCCCCATGACCTGCGCGATACCCTCTACATCGGCCTGACGCTGGGCAAGGCCGAGCGGCTGGCACGCTTGCGCGAATTGTTTGGCGTGGTGCAGTACAACGATATTCGCCGTTGGGGCGATGAGTTTCTGCAGGCGGTGCGCCAGCGCCGTGAGGCTGCGAGCGCGCTGGAGGCTGACGAGGTGGGGGAGGTTGCCTGAGGCGGGGCTTGCCGACCGGGAACCCGGTCGGCAAGTGTGGTCAGGTGCTGATCAGTTCACGATCTGATTGATCTGATACACCGCAGTGGTACCGCTGACCTCGTTGCCGATGACCAGCAGCGCCTCGCCGTTGGGCGAATCTTCCGGGGCAATGAATACCAGACCTTCCGGACCCAGGTCACCGGCTGTCGCCAGCACGGTGGACGGGTCTTCGGTGGTCCAGTCTTCGCGGGTGTTGAGGTAATCCACCAGCACTGGAGCGGTCGGGTCGGTGATGTCCCAGGCCATGACACCGCCAATGCGCTCCAGACCGATGAAGGCAAAGGTCTTGTTGCCAAGCTGGCCGACGGTAACGCCTTCCGGTTCCGGACCCTTGTTGTCGCTGCGGTTGTCGAAGGTATCGCCTTCATCATGGGTGGCGTTGAAATAGTCGGTGCACGGAATATTGCGGTTGGCGCCGAGCATGCACGCATCACTGGCGAAATACTGCTCGAGCTGGTCGCCGGAATCCCACACCAGTTGGCCGTCGCCGTCACGGATCGAGAACGAGCGAGCACCGTAGGCGTAGAGGTTGTCGTACATCAGCCGGTCACCGGCGAGGTTCTGGTTGCCGGACGCGTCGAACAGCACCGGATCGCCGTTGGCGTCCTTGCGGTAGCCGTCGGTCCAGGCCACGGTCAGGCGGCCCAGATTCTCATCGGCGCGGCAATCGCCCGGATCGGCAGCAGTCGCGCCGCAGTAGGCGAATGTGGTCGGGTTGAGCAGGGCGCCGGCGGCCAGGTCGCGCAGCTGCGGCGGCAGGTCGTCGCCGGCACGGCGGTCGAAGCCGCTGACGTGAACCAGATGCTTGACGCGGAATTCTTCAACAAAGCCCTTGCTGGCATCGCCATCCCAGTAAGTCTGGTCGTCTTCACCCCAGGCGCGGGAGTCGCCCTCGTTGGCGGTGACCAGCAGGGTTTCGCCGTCGACCTCGTAGGCGGCGATGCTGTCTGGCTGGTACATGCCGAGTACGCCCGTCCAGGTATCGATGTTGATGGCGTCGTCGGAATCACTGACATCCAGACCATTGCCTGCGGTGCCGTGATCCTTGTAGCCGAGCGGCAGGATGTCGGTGACAGTGGCCGTGGCGATGTCGACCTTGGCCAGGGCGTTGTTCTCCTGCAGCGATACCCAGGCAGTGCTGCTGTCGCTGGAGATGGCAATGTATTCCGGCTCCAGATCCTGCTCGACGCTGGCATTCGGGCCGTAGATCCGCACGCCGGCGCTGCGCAGCGCATCGGCCTGGGTGTTGAAGGCACTGAATCCGGCTGTGCGAACCTCAACGAGCTGACCTTCCGAGACGCCCAGAATGCTGATCGAGCCTACCGGGTCGATCTGATAGTCGGTGCTCGGCTCGCCTTCGTTGGCTGTCAGCACATACTCGCCATCCGGGGTAAAGGTGACCATGTCCGGCTGGGCCCCGACCTGCTCATAGCCAAGCATTTCCAGGCTGGTAGCGTCGAACAGGGCGACCCAGCCGTTGTCGGTTTTGGTGGGTGCTTCGACGGCCACGGCCAGATAGCCACCCTTGTAGGCGATACTGTTGACCACGGCGCCTTCGGTGATGGATTCGACTGTCAACTCCTGCAGCAGCACCGGGTTGGCCGGGTCGGCGGCGTTGAGCACATCGACGGCACCCTTTTGCGCATTGACGATGAAGATGCGCTGGTTGACCGGATCGAAGGCCGGAATTTCAGCGGCGCTGGCGCCGAATATGTTGGCACTGTAGCGGCCGAGATAATTCAGCGTGATGCTGTCGGGTGTGACCACCTCGGGGGCATCGTTATCGTCGTTGCTGCTGCTCTTGCAGCCGGCCAGGGTGGCCAGCAGGGCCGCGCTGGTCGCAGCCATCATCCATTTTTTCATTGTCTGTTGCCTGTACTGGGTTCACGAAGGATGACAGTGATACACACAGGCGATGACATGGGGTTGTCAGTCTGATGGCAGAGTGATGACAGGCGTGGAGGGGAGGGTATGTGGCGGCTCTGTTACACTCGGGCACATGATTGATGTGCAACCCGACATGCTGCTCCCCGACGCCTTTGATGAGGGCCTGCTGCAACTGCTGCACGGCCATCCGGCAGGGCTGAGCGAATATGCCCTGTTGCAGGCACTGGCCGAGCGCTTTCCTGATTCACTGTTTGCCGAACCGGGAGTGCTGCGCGACCCGTTGCTGTTGTTTCGGGTGCACTTTCTGCTGTTTCACCAGCTCTACCAGTTGGCCGACCAGCTGGGTGACGAGGGCCTGACGCTGCAGATCCATGCCCTGAATATTCAGGTTCAGCCACGCGCCTCCGGCACTGAGGCGCTGCAGGTCGATGACCCGCTGCGGCGTTATTACCTCGACTGGGCGCAGTGGCGTACGACCAACCGGGATGACGTGGAGCAGCTGATCGACAGCTTCTGGCGTCGCCGCGCGCCGGTGTCCGCGCCAGAGGTGGATGCGGCGCTGGCCGTGCTGGGGCTGGAGCCGGGCGCCGACGCCGTGGCGTGCCGGCGGCAGTACCGACGCATGCTCAGCGTTCATCACCCCGACCGGGGTGGCAGCACCGCGCGTGCGCAGGAAATCAACCAGGCCATGCTAATTCTGCAACGCTATTACGGCAAAAGCTGAAGTCGCCAATCTCTCTAAGCAAACCACCTTACTTCATTTTCTTTTTGGCTATAGTCAATGCAGGGCGCGGGTAACCCCGCAGTCCGCTTGCTCTGCCGGCTGTTGTCGTGCGGAGCCGAATAATAACCAGGAGGTCAGACCATGATCCATCACGTACTGGGGCTATTCACTCATCCCGATGAGGAATGGAAGGAAATCAAGGGCGAAGACGAAAGCATTGGCCACATGTATCTCACCCATGTGCTTGTGCTTGCCGCCATTCCGGTCATTTCGGCCTATATCGGCACCACCCAGGTGGGCTGGACGATAGGCACGGAGGACCCGGTCAAGCTGACGCAGGCCAGCGCCCTGCAGATGACGGTGCTGTCCTATATCGCCATGCTGGCCGGCGTTGCCGTGATGGGCGCCTTCATTCACTGGATGGCGCGCACCTATGATGCCAACCCAACCTTCAACGATTGCGTGATCTTCGCCGCCTACACGGCCACGCCGCTGTTCATTGCCGGCCTTGCTGCGCTGTATCCGAGCCTGTGGCTGGGCATGCTGGTGGGCACGGCAGCAATCTCCTACACGGTGTACCTGCTGTATCAGGGCATTCCGATCTTTATGGACATCCCCAGTGACGAGGGCTTCCTGTTCTCCAGCTCCGTGCTTGCCGTGGGTCTGGTGGTGCTGGTTGCGATGATTGCGACCTCGGTCATCTTCTGGGGATTCGGCGTCGGTCCCGTTTATCTTCGCTGAGTGGTTTGGGGACCCCTCGGCGTCATTCCCGGCCTGCCTGAGCCAGCAACAACCCCCGTCAGCACTGCTGACGGGAGTTGTTGTTTTTATGTACAGCAGATTTCAGTAGAATGCCCGTTTTTGCCGAGCCGGTACCCCGTCCATGAGCCACCTGAGCGTTAACCAGAACAAGCTGCAGAAACGTCTGCGTCGTCTGACTGCCGAGGCAGTGACCGATTACAACATGATCGAAGACGGCGATAAGGTGATGGTCTGCCTGTCCGGCGGCAAGGACAGCTACACCATGCTCGACATGCTGCTGTACCTGCAGAAGGTGGCGCCGATCAAGTTCGAGCTGGTGGCGGTCAATATGGACCAGAAGCAGCCGGGCTTCCCTGAAGAGGTGCTGCCGGCCTACCTCGAGAGTATTGGCGTGCCGTATCACATCCTTGAGCGCGACACCTATTCGATCGTCAAGGAGAAGATTCCGGTGGGCAAGACGACCTGTTCGCTGTGCTCGCGCCTGCGCCGCGGCAACCTGTATACCTTCGCCGACGAGATCGGTGCGACCAAGATGGCACTGGGTCACCATCGTGACGACATCGTTGAGACCTTCTTCCTCAACATGTTCTTCGGCGGCAACCTCAAGGCGATGCCGCCCAAACTGCGCTCCGACGATGGCCGCAACGTGGTGATTCGCCCGCTGTCCTACTGCAACGAAGTGGATATCGAAGCGTATGCCACGTTGCAAAACTTCCCGATCATCCCGTGTAACCTGTGTGGCTCGCAGGAGAACCTGCAGCGCAAGGTAGTCAAGGAAATGCTGCAGGGCTGGGAGAAGGCCAACCCGGGGCGGGTAGAAAATATCTTCCGGGCGTTGAAAAACGTCCAGCCCTCGCAGTTGGCCGACACCGCGCTGTTCGATTTTGCCAGTCTGCGTATCGACGAGCAGGCTGCCTCGCGCGTTCTGAGCGTAATGAACCTCTGAGCCCGGGATTAGCCGATGCAGGATTACCGCTGGCTGCACGAGTACTGTCTCAACCGCTTCGGATCGGCTGCTGCTCTGGAAGCGCGCCTGCCTCAGGTCAGGAGTGCCGAGCAGTTACGCGCGATCGGCGACGACCGCTATCTGTCGATGATCGCTCTGCGGGTGTTCCGCGCCGGCCTCAAGCACAGTGTGGTGGATGCCAAGTGGCCGGCCTTTGAAGAGGTGTTCTTTGGCTTTGATCCGGAGAAGGTGGTGCTGATGAGCGCCGAGCACCTGGAGCGGCTGATGGCCGACACCCGGATCATTCGTCACCTGGGCAAGCTGCGCAGTGTGCCGCGCAATGCCCAGCTGGTGCTGGATCTGCGTGCCGAATACGGCTCGGTTGGCAATCTGATCGCCGATTGGCCGGTGGACGATATCATCGGGCTCTGGCGGTTGCTGGCCAAGCGCGGCGCCCAACTGGGCGGGCTTTCGGCACCGCGGCTGCTGCGCATGGTTGGCAAGGATACCTGGGTCGCCACCGATGACGTGATTGCCGCGCTGAAGGCGCAGGGCATCATCGACAAGGCGCCGACCAGTCAGCGCGATCAGGCCGCAGTGCAGACCGCCTTCAATCAGTGGCAGGCTGAGAGCGGCCGGCCGCTGTGCCAGCTATCGATGATGCTGGCGCTCACGGTAAATCACTGAATCTCCATAAAAGCTGCTCGCTTGGCACATGAAGTTAAAGTAAATTCTTGACCTCGCGCCGATCCCGGTGCATTTTTTGATCAGAACCCCTGTGTTGGAGGTGGCCGGATGCGGCTCGCTGGACTGCTGACATTGTCGATTGCTGCCCTGCTGGCAGGCTGCTCCAGTGCCCCGCCGGCGCCGGTCACCGTGAGCGTGCCGAGCCCGGTTGAGTCCATCCCCGACTATGAACTCAAGCGTCACGATGTGGTGTTCCAGGCGTTCAGTCTGGTCGGCACTCCCTACCGCTGGGGTGGCAGTTCGCCGGCAACCGGATTCGACTGCAGCGGCCTGATTCAGTACGTCTACCGCGAAGCTGCGGGTGTCAGTCTGCCGCGCACCACCTCGGACCTCTACAACATGAAGGTATCCAGACCCCCGGAACACTCGCTCGCGCCGGGTGATCTGGTGCTGTTTGCGATGAATGGCGGGCGGGTGAACCATGCAGGCATCTACATCGGCGATGGGCGTTTTCTGCATGCGCCCAGCAGCGGTGGCGTGGTGCGTGTGGACGAACTCGAATCCTCCTTCTGGCAGCGCAGCTTCAAGGGCGCGCGCCGGGTATTGGGCAGTCTCTGAGTCACGCATGGCGAACCCTCCGCCAGACCCCGCGCGGTGTCCATTCTGTGCCGGCAGCAATGCCTGTGCTGCTGACAGCGGCAGCTGCTGGTGCTTTGCGCTGACGGTACCGCAAGGGCTGCTGGCACTGGTGCCTGAGGCGCAGCGCAGCCGGGCCTGCATCTGTCAGCGTTGCATCCAGTCGTTTGTGGCTGATCCGCCGGGTTTTGCCGCGCGTTTCAGTCGGCGCTGAGCTCTGGCTTGCGCAGCAGCGCGACATCGGCACCGATCAGTTCCAGCTCTGCCTGCCATTTTGCTGCCAGCCAGCGGAAGCTCTGTTCGCTGAAAAAGCTGATGTGGGTCGGATCGCTCTTGTAGTGCCAGCGGCTGAAGGCCTCCGGACTGGTAACCCGCTTGGTCATCAGGCCGAGCCAGCCGCCCGGTTTCAGGCACTGCCACAGCTGCTCAAGCACCTCACGCGGGGCGGCCAGATGCTCGACCACCTCGGTTGCGGTGATGAAATCCCATTGCTGGCGCAGGGCTTCGGGGTTGGGGTGATAGTAGAGATCGTGCAGGGCAACCTGATGGCCGTGTTCGCGCAGCATCATGGCCAGCGCCGGCCCCGGGCCGCAGCCGAAATCCAGGCCGCTGCCGGCGGCCGGCAGGCGCGTCAGCAGGGGCTCTGCCAGGCGTGAGAGAAAGCGTCGATAGCCCGGATCATCCGGGTGGTTTTCGTGGCGGTCGTACTCGGCCTTTTCCAGCTCGGCGGTCAGCTGCCAGCGGGGCGGTACATGCACCATCAGGCATTGCTCGCACTGCCAGTAGCTGCGCTTGCGATCATCCAGCAGCCAGTGGCTTGCGGCGCCGCAGAGCGGGCAGGGCAGTGCCTCGTGTTGCTCGCTCACAGCGGTTTGATGCGGTCGATCAGGCGGCCGGAGTCGGCCAGCTCGAGAAATTCATCGCCGAGGCGCTGGCTCTCGCTCATCGCCTTGCGCCAGTAGGCTTCACGGCCGTCGTTGTCATAGACGTAGCGGTTGAAGTCCTTGCGGTCGGGCAGCTTGCGATGCGGCAGGCGCTCAAGATACTCGGGCGAGGGTGCCAGCAGCAGTACGTCGCGCAGTTGTTCTGCGTTGTGCTTGCGCCAGGGAATGGTCTTGTCGAACCAGCCGGGCACCACGCGATCAATAAAGTGCGGGTAGAGGATCACGCCGGGGGCGGTGTAAGGCAGGTCGAGGTGGTAATCCAGCAGGCCACCGTCACGGTAAACGCCGGGCGCGGCGCCGGGAATGTCGCGTACGGCTTCCATGACCATGGGGATCGAGCCTGAGGCCAGCAGGGCCGAGCGCAGATTCTGCGGCGTCAGCTCCACGTGCGCGCTGGTGAAGTCGCGCAGTTCTTCCAGCTCCGGCAATTGCCGCGGATCGTGCAGAATGACGCGTTCGAAAAAGCGTCCCAGATGGCGGCGGCCCAGCAGGTTGGCGCCGATGACGCCTCCGAGGCCCAGCGCCAGACGCGCGCGTGAGTCATGCCTCAGCAGCCCGCGGCTTTTCACCACGACGATATTGAGACGGTAGTTGGGGTTGCTGAGGATGGCCTCAAACTGCCCCTGCAGCAGCTCGTCGATCATCTGGCCGCAGGCGGCGCTGATGGTCTGGATGGTCACTCCCTTGGGGAAGCGCATGGCGGTATAGAGTTCGCCCAGCTGGCGCAGGGTATGCACCGGGTCAGGCATGCAGGCACTGGCGAAGCGCCAACTGCCGATCGAGGCGCCGATCAGGCTGCGCGGCTGGGGCGCGCGTGGCAGCCACTCGCCGAACAGGGCCAGGTCGAGCCCCTGAATGCCCAGCGCCTTGGGGCCGCCAGCCGCACCGGGGATCATATGGACGTCGGCTGGCTGTAACCCGTTGTTGCGGATATGCTCAATGGCGCGATGCCCTGCTCGCAGCGTCAATGCCGGAGCGCGAACCTGGATAGCTGTCATGCGGTAAGGGGTCCCTTGGAGTGCGCGGCCAATTTTAAGGTTGGTTTCAGCTCGGCGCTATAGTCTGAGACTGTCTAAACGCAACGGAGGAATCCAACATGTACAAACACATTCTCGCTCTTTCCTGTTCTGCAATCCTGGCGCTGGGCAGCTCTGCACTGCTGGCCGACGACGATGTTCGCATGGATGAAGTCAACGGGCTGGTGGAACAGGGTACCATTCAATCCCTGGAAAGCCTGAACGAAAAGGCATTGGCGGTGCAACCCGGCACCATCACTGATACCGACCTGGACAAGCACTATGGCCGTTTTATCTATGAAGTCGAAATCCGCGACGCCCAGGGGCAGGAGTGGGATATTGACCTGGATGCGTCCAATGGTGATGTGCTCGAACACCGCCGCGACGACTGATCGGTCGCGCAGTCCTCTGCCGGCCCTGTTGCTGGGTGCGCTGGTGCTGCTGCCAGGGGTGGCGGCAGCACACGACCTCAGTCAGGACGAAGCACTGGCACTAACCGAGCAGGGGCGCATCCTGCCCCTGCCGGTGTTTATCGAAGACGCGCTGACGCGGTTCCCCGGCCGCTTTCTGGAAGCCGAGCTGGAGCTTGACGACGGGCGTTATATCTATGAACTGGAGCTGGTGACCCGTGATCGCCGGGTCATGGAACTGGAATACGATGCTGTCAGCGGCGAGCTGCTGGATGCGGAAGAGGACGACTGATGCGCCTGCTGCTGGTGGAAGACAATGTGGCGCTGGCCGATAGCCTGTGCAGCGTGCTGAAACGCGCCGGGTATGCGGTGGACTGGCGTACCGATGGCCGCGATGCCGTGGTGCTGGGCGAGCAGGAGCCTTACGACCTTGCCATTCTCGATCTTGGCCTGCCCGGTATGGACGGGCTGGAGGTGCTGCAGCGCTGGCGTGCAGCCGGCAGTAGCCTGCCGGTACTGATTCTGACCGCCCGCAGCCGCTGGACCGAGCGTGTGGAGGGGCTGCAGGCCGGGGCCGACGATTATCTGACCAAACCCTTTCACAACGAGGAACTGCTGCTGCGGGTGCAGGCGTTGCTGCGCCGCGCCCACGGTCGGGTGCCCCAGGCGCTGCTCAGCGTCGCCGGGTTGCAGCTGGACGAGGCGCAGCAGCAGGTGCGGGTCGGAGATGCCGAACCGCTCAGTCTGTCGGCCAGTGAATTCAAACTGTTGCGCTACTTCATGCTCAATCCGGGCAAGGTGCTGTCGAAGACGCAACTGGCCGAGCACCTGTATGACTACGAGGATGAGCGCGACTCCAATGTGATCGAGGTGCTGATCAATCATCTGCGCCGCAAGCTGGGTCGCGAAGCGATCGAAACACGCCGTGGCCAGGGCTATGTACTGGTCGGGCGCGGCGAATGAGGTCGATCAGCCGCAGGCTGGCGGCCACGCTGGTACCGCTGCTGTTGTGCAGTGTGCTGCTGATCGTGCAGGGCAGTGTCTGGCTCTATGACCGCGCCCAGCGCAATTATCTGACCCTGCTGCTGCAGCGCGAAACCGACAGCCTGCTGGCGGCGCTGACGGTTGGCCCAGACGGCCTGTTTCTGGATCTGGACAAGATTGATCCGGATTACCGCAGGCCGTATTCCGGGCGCTATTTCGTTGTTCAGGGGCGTGAGAAATGGCGTTCGCGTTCGCTCTGGGATAATCGTCTGCCGCTGCCCGGGGATGGCTTGCAGAGCGGTCTTCTGCCCGGCCCGCAGGGGCAGGAGCTGCTGGTGTGGTCTGGTGAATACCGCAAGGCGGGGGAGCCGGTGACCATCAGCGTGGCGCTCGATTATCAGCCGTTGATGACCGAGTTTCGGCGGGCCAGCATCTGGATCAGTGCTCTGGCTGTGCTGGTGACGCTGCTGGCGGTATTGATACAGCAGTGGCTGCTGCGGCGCTCGTTGTTGCCGCTGCGGCGGGTACAGCAGGAACTGGCCGAATGGCGCAGCGGTGAACGTCTGCATCTGAACGAGCAGGTGCCGCAGGAGTTGCAGCCGCTGGTGGCAGAAATCAATCATCTTGGGGCGCAGATCGAGGCGCTGCTGCTGCGTGCGCGCAACAGTGCCGGCGACCTGGGGCACGCTCTGAAAACACCGCTGGCGGTGATCGAGAGCCGGCTTGATGCCCTCGCACCGAGTTTGCCTGGGGAGCAACTGACCGAGCTGCAGGCGCAGCTGCAGGCCATGCGTAACCAGCTGGAGCGCACGCTGCAGCGTGCCAGACTGGCAACCGATCAGTCGCGGGCACAGCGCTTTGATCCTGCGACCGATCTGCCGGCGCTGGTGCAGACGCTGGCCAGCCTGTATCCGGCGGTGCCCGAGATCAGGCTGGACGGCGCGTCGGACACGCGCTGGCCGTTTGACCGGGAAGACATGCTCGAGTTGCTCGGCAATCTGCTGGATAACGCCTGCAAATGGGCGCGGGCCTTGGTCAGGCTAAGTTGGCGCCTGGACGCCCAGCACCTCTGCGTTGAGGTGGCAGACGACGGCCCCGGTATTGATCGTGATGCGCGTGATCAGGTTTTGAGTCGCGGCCTGCGGCTTGATCAGCAGACCCCGGGTCACGGCCTGGGGCTGGCCATTGTGCGAGATCTGGTTGCCGCCTACGGCGGCACACTGTCACTCGAGCAGGCGCCCGAAGGCGGCCTGCTGGTCAGCATCAGTTTGCCGCGGGAGCGGCGCTGATCAGAGGAATGACGCGTCGATGTCGACCAGCAACAGGTGCCGGCTGTCGTCGATGAACAGGCCCGAGGTCATGCAGTACTGATTGGTGGTGGCATCGCGGTAGCGGTTCGACAGGATGACCCGGCTGTCCTCTCCGGCCTCGGCGAGAATCTGATAGAAGTACGGCCGCCAGGACCAGTTATGGTCCAGATAGCGCGGGTCGGTGTGCCAGGCGTCACCACGCCATTCGAAGTTCGGCGAAATCTGGGTGCCTTCGGCATCGCACAGAAAGCAGCGCAGCAGCCATGGGTAGTTGCGCGGGTCCGGCAGGTGCGCCGGTTGTGCGCCGCGGGCCAGCCACTGGCGCAGTTCGGCAAACAGCTCTGCCAGCGAGCTGCGCAGGGTCGCCAGCTTCTCTCGCTCGGCCAGTTTGGCTCGTACGTAATGATCGCGCATGATCGAGAACTGCCTCTGCACGGCGTCGCTGGGCAGGAAGTTCTCCTCCGGGCGGCCGAACAGATAGCCCTGCACGTAACGCGCGCCGCACTCCAGTGCAAAGTGCAGCTCCTGTTCGGTTTCCACGCCCTCGGCGATGATCCAGCAGCCACTCTTTTCCGCCATCAGGGCCAGCGCGCGTACAAAGTCGCCGCTGTTGCTGTTGCCCGCTGCCGCCTGGCGGAACAGCTGGATATCCAGCTTGAGAATGTCGGGTTCCAGTGCCAGCACCCGGTCGAGCATCGAATATCCCGCGCCAAAATCATCGATGGCAATGCGTATGCCGGCGGCACGGTAGCGCTGCACTACATCACGCAGCTGCTCGATGCTGCCCTGCAGTTCGGTGATTTCGAAAACGATCTGGTCTGTTGGCAGCCCCAGCTCCTCAAGCAGCTGCAGGCTGGGCAGTGGCTTGCCCGGCTGCAGCTGGCTGACCCAGGCCGGTGAAATATTCAGGCTGATAAAGCCTTCGGGGGTATCGCGAAAGCGTTCCAGCGCCTGCCTGCGGATGTTGCGATCCAGTTCCAGCAGTTCGGCCTGCGAGACCGAAGGGTCGGTAAACAGTGGGCCGGCACTGCTGATATTGCCCTCATCGTCACGCAGGCGCGCCAGCGCCTCATACCCGGCAATGCGGCCGGTGGCGGTATCGATCAGGGGTTGGAAGTAAGGCAGTGGCTGTCCAGTAAACACATCTTTCTCCGGGGTCGGAACGTCGGGCGCTGAACTTATGCAAGATTGTAGCCAAGCAACCGGCAGGCGACTGCCTGCGTGTGCCGGGCATGCGCTCTCGGGTGTCAGGGCACCCGTCGAACGCTTTCAGTGCATGATTCTGCCTCTTTGGTATGGCGATTGCACTATGGCGGTGAGGTGAGCTGGTCCGTCCGCATCAATTTGGTGCCTGTTTTGCCGAGTGGCGGTCAGGATTAGCATGCAAATAATTGAAAAATAAAAATTATTTCAGATTTCTCGGAATGCGTGCCGATCAGGGTGGTTTGTGTGGAATCTTTTTGATTGCACTACAACGGTTCATCCATCTCGCATGCGCACGCAACGGGTGCATTTTCTGACTTGATAGAGGCTGCTTGAATGGAAAACCTGAACAGTGCTGTGGAAACCCTGATCCACGGTGCAAACACCCTGTTTATTCTGATGGGCGCGATCATGGTTCTGGCCATGCACGCCGGTTTTGCGTTTCTTGAGGTAGGTACGGTTCGGCAAAAGAATCAGGTAAACGCGCTGTCGAAAATCATCAGTGATTTCGCGATTTCGTGTCTTGCCTATTTCTTTGTCGGCTACTGGATTGCCTATGGGGCTACCTTCTTTGCCGATGCGGCAACCCTGTCGCAGAACAACGGTTACGCGCTGGTGAAGTTCTTCTTCCTGATGACCTTTGCCGCAGCCATTCCGGCGATCATCTCCGGTGGTATTGCCGAACGGGCCAAGTTTGCGCCTCAGCTGTGCGCCTCGCTGCTTATCGTTGGCGTGGTGTATCCGTTCTTTGAAGGTATCGTCTGGAATGGCAACTACGGCTTTCAGGGCTGGCTGGAAGCGCAGTTTGGTGCCGGCTTCCACGACTTTGCCGGCTCGGTTGTTGTGCACGCCGTTGGCGGCTGGATTGCGCTGGGGGCGGTATTGCTGCTGGGAGCGCGTAACGGCCGCTATCGCGGTGGTCATGTGGTGGCGATGCCGCCATCCAATATCCCGTTTCTGGCACTGGGCGCATGGATTCTGACGATTGGCTGGTTCGGCTTTAATGTGATGTCGGCGCAGACGCTGGAGGGCATCAGCGGTCTGGTGGCAGTCAACTCACTGATGGCGATGGTCGGTGGCACCCTGGTGGCGCTGCTGGTGGGGCGTGCCGACCCGGGCTTTATTCATAACGGCCCGTTGGCAGGGCTGGTGGCGGTGTGTGCCGGCTCCGACCTGATGCATCCGCTGGGCGCGCTGGCGACCGGTGCGGTCGCTGGTGGCCTGTTTGTCTGGACCTTTATCCTGACCCAGAACCGCTTCAAGATCGATGACGTGCTGGGTGTCTGGCCGCTGCACGGCCTGTGCGGTGTGTGGGGCGGTCTGGCGGCCGGTATCTTTGGCACCGAAGCGCTGGGCGGTCTGGGCGGCGTGAGCTTCATGTCGCAGCTGATTGGCTCGCTGGCCGGTGTGGTCATCGCCTTTGCCGGTGGTCTGCTGGTGTACGGCGTGATCAAGGCGGTAGCCGGGTTGCGCCTGACAGATGAAGAGGAATATCAGGGCGCCGACCTGTCGATCCACAAGATCGGCGCGACCTCGGTCGACTGAGCTGCGCCGGGGGCTGGCGGACACGCCTTTGGCTTAGTCCGCCCTACGGTGCGGTGCGGGGCGGGGCGGTATGGTAGGGCGGACTAAGCGAAGCGTGTCCGCCATCGGGGCCACGCGGTACAGACCCTGAGGGCACAAAAAAACCGGGCTGGTTGGGCCCGGTTTTTTATTGTCCGCAAAAAGCGGCGGCTTACTCTTCCAGACCACCCATGGCGGTGATGTTGAAGCCACCGTCAACGTAGGTGATTTCACCGGATATGCCGGAGGCCAGGTCGGAGCAGAGGAAGGCGCCGACGTTGCCGACTTCCTCGATGGTAACGTTGCGACGCAGCGGCGTTTGCGCAGCGTTGTGGGCCAGCATCTTGCGGAAGCTCTTGATGCCGGAAGCGGCCAGGGTGCGGATCGGGCCGGCAGAGATCGCGTTGACGCGGGTGCCTTCCGGGCCCAGGCTGGTAGCCAGGTAGCGAACGCCAGCTTCCAGACTGGCCTTGGCCATACCCATCACGTTGTAGTTCGGCATGGTGCGCTCGGCGCCGAGGTACGACAGGGTCAGCAGGCTGCCGTTGCGGCCTTTCATCAGTTCACGGCCGGCCTTGGCCAGGGCGACGAAGCTGTAGGCACTGATGTCGTGGGCGATGCGGAAGCCTTCGCGGGTGGTGACTTCGGCAAAGTTGCCATCCAGCTGGTCGCCCGGAGCGAAGCCAACGGAGTGAACGATGCAGTCCAGGCCGTCCCACTTCTTGGCCAGCTCGACGAATACCTGCTCGATCTCGGCGTCATCGGCGACATCGCAGGGGAAGCACAGCTCAGGACCGGAGCCCCAGCCGGCAGCGAATTCTTCAACCCGGCCTTTCAGCTTTTCGTTCTGATAGGTGAAGGCCAGTTCGGCGCCCTCGCGGTGCATGGCCGCGGCGATGCCGGAGGCAATGGACAGTTTGCTGGCAACGCCAACGATGAGTACGCGCTTTCCGCTGAGAAATCCCATAGTACTTTCCTGTTTAGTGCATGGCCGTATCGGCCCTGTTATCGGTTTGCGGCAGGGCAAAGGCCGCTTCCAGCAGCTGACGAGTATAGTCATGCTGCGGTGAAGCGAAGATTTCACCTGCCGGTCCCTGTTCGACTACTTCGCCCTGGCGGATCACCATCAATTGATGGCTGAGAACCTTGACCACTGCCAGGTCGTGACTGATAAACAAATACGTCAAATTGTACTTCTGTTGCAGACTGCGCAGCAGTTCTACCACCTGGCCCTGCACGGTGCGATCCAGTGCCGACGTTGGTTCGTCGAGCAGGATCAGCTTGGGCTTGAGCACCAGTGCCCGGGCAATCGAGATCCGCTGCCGCTGGCCGCCGGAGAACTCGTGCGGGTAGCGGTGGCGGGTCTCCGGATCCAGGCCGACTTCTTCCAGCGCCTGAATCACCATCTGTTCGCGCTCGGCCTCAGTGCCGATACGGTGAATCTCCAGCCCCTCGCTGATGATCTGGCCCACCGACATGCGCGGACTCAGACTGCCATACGGGTCCTGAAAGACCACCTGAAACTCACGGCGCAGCGGGCGAACCTGCTGCTGGCTCAGGCCATCAAGCCGGGTGCCGTCGCATTCGATCAGCCCCTGGCTGTCGATCAGTCTGAGCAGGGCCATGCCCAGCGTGGTCTTGCCCGAGCCGCTTTCACCGACAATGCCCAGAGTCTGCCCGCGGGGCAGGCTGAAGCTGATGTCGGTCACTGCCTTGACGTGATCCACGGTGCGCCGCAGCACCCCTTTCCTGATCGGAAACCAGACCCGCAATTGCTCTGTCCGCAGAATCTCCGGGGCGTCCGGATCAACGGGGACCGGTTCGCCGCGCGGGTCGGCCGCAAGCAGCTGACGGGTATATTCATGCTGCGGTGAGCTGAACAAGGTGGCGCAATCGTTTTCTTCGACGACGTTACCGCGGTACATGACACATACCCGGTGGGCAATTTTACGCACCAGATTCAGATCGTGACTGATCAGCAGCAGTGCCATGCCCAGTTTCTGCTGCAATTCGCGCAGCAGTTCGAGGATTTTCAGCTGCACGGTGACGTCAAGCGCGGTAGTGGGTTCGTCGGCAATCAGCAGTTCCGGTTCGTTAGCCAGCGCCATGGCGATCATTACCCGCTGGCGCTGGCCACCGGACAGCTCGTGCGGGTAGGCACCGAGGCGTTTGCGTGGTTCGGGGATACCCACCAGTTCCAGTAGCTCAAGGGTGCGCTCGCGCGCCTGGAGCTTGTTCAGTCCCTTGTGCAGGGCAAGTACCTCGCCAATCTGCCGTTCGACCGTGTGCAATGGGTTCAGCGAGCTCATTGGCTCCTGAAAGATCATGGAGATACGGTTGCCCCGTACCTTGCGCAGGGTGTTCTCGTTGGCCTTGAGCAGGTCCTGCCCGCCGAACTCGATGCTGCCGCTCGGGTGCGATGCGGTCGGGTAGGGCAGCAGGCGCAGGATGGAGTGCGCGGTCACTGACTTGCCCGAGCCGCTTTCGCCGACCAGTGCCAGGGTCTGGCCGGGGCGGATGTTAAAGCTGACGTCCTTGACCGCCATGGTCTGATCGTTGCCCTGACGGAAGGCGACGCTGAGATTGCGGATGCTGATCAACGGTTGTTCGCTCATCTCATTTCCTTGGGTCGAAGGCATCGCGCAGGGCCTCGCCGATAAACACCAGCAAGCTGAGCATCAGTGACAGCACGACAAAGGCGGTAATGCCGAGCCAGGGTGCCTGCAGGTTGGCTTTGCCCTGGGCGATCAGCTCGCCCAGCGACGGCGCACCCGGCGGCAGGCCGAAGCCGAGGAAGTCGAGAGAGGTCAGGGTGATGACGCCACCGGTCAGAATGAACGGGAAGAAGGTCAGGGTGGCGACCATGGCGTTGGGCAGGATATGCCTGAACATGATGGTCTGGTTGCTGGCGCCCAGGGCGCGTGCGGCGCGCACGTATTCCAGGTTGCGGCCGCGCAGAAACTCGGCGCGTACCACGTCCACCAGTGCCATCCACGAGAACAGCAGCATGATGCCGAGCAGCCACCAGAAGTTCGGCTGAACGAAACTGGCCAGAATGATCAGCAGGTACAGCACCGGCAGGCCTGACCAGACCTCGATAAAGCGCTGGCCGATCAGGTCGATACGTCCGCCGTAGAAGCCCTGCACGGCACCGGCGATGACGCCGATGATGGAGCTGAGAATGGTCAGGGTCAGGGCGAACAGTACCGAAATACGGAACCCGTAAATCACCCGTGACATCACATCGCGGGCCTGATCGTCGGTACCCAGCCAGTTGTCCGCCGAGGGCGGCGCCGGCGCCGGAACGCGCAGATCGTAGTTGATGGTGTCGTAGTGGTACGGGATTGGCGGCCAGAGCATCCAGCCGTCGCCGTCCTCGGTGATCAGTTGCTGAACATAGGGGCTGCGGTAGTCCGCTTCAATCGGGAATTCGCCGCCAAAGGCGGTTTCCGGATAACGCTTGAAGACCGGGAAATACAGCTCGCCCTGATAGCCGACAGCGAGCGGTTTATCGTTGGCGATCAGTTCGGCGCCAAGGCTGAGCACGAACAGCACCAGAAACAGGTGCAGTGACCACCAGCCACGGCGGTTGGCACGGAAACGGGCGAAGCGGCGCTGGTTGAGCGGAGAGAGGTTGAACAATTTCATCTCAACCCTCCCTGCTGTCGAAGTCAATGCGCGGATCGACCAGGGTGTAGGTAATGTCACCGATCAGCTTCACCACCAGACCGACCAGCGTGAAGATGTACAGGGTGCCGAACATCACCGGGTAGTCGCGATTGATGGCCGCTTCAAAGCCGAGCAGGCCGAGGCCGTCGAGGGAGAAGATCACCTCGATCAGCAGCGCGCCGGTAAAGAAGATGCTGATCAGCGCGGACGGGAAGCCGGCAATGATCAGCAGCATGGCGTTGCGGAACACGTGACCATACAGTACGCGGCGCTCTGAAAGCCCTTTGGCGCGGGCAGTGACCACGTACTGCTTGCCGATTTCATCGAGAAAGCAGTTCTTGGTCAGCATGGTCAGGGTGGCGAAGCTGCCCACCACCATGGCAAAGATCGGCAGCACCAGATGCCAGAAGTAGTCGAGGATCTGCTCGCCGGTGCTCATCTGATCGAAGTTGTTGGAGGTCAGCCCGCGCAGCGGGAACCAGTCCAGATAACTGCCGCCGGCAAACAGCACAATCAGCAGGATGGCCAGCAGAAAGCCGGGGATGGCGTAGCCGACGATGATCAGTGAACTGGTCCAGACGTCGAAGGCCGAGCCGTGCTTGATCGCCTTGCGGATGCCCAGCGGAATGGAGATCAGGTAGGTCAGCAGGGTGGTCCACAGCCCTAGCGAGATCGAGACCGGCATCTTCTCGATGATCAGGTCTGTGACCTTGGCGTCGCGGAAGAAACTGTCACCGAAGTCGAATTGCAGGTAACCCTTGATCATCAGCCAGAAGCGCTCGTGGGCCGGCTTGTCGAAGCCGTACATGCGTTCGATTTCGGCGATGATGTCCGGGTCGAGGCCCTGTGCGCCGCGGTAACTGCCGCCGCTGGCAACCTCGCTGCCGCCGCCGGAGACTCGGCTGGTGGCGCCGCCTTCAAAGCCTTCAAGGTTGGCGATCATCTGTTCGACCGGCCCGCCGGGGGCGGCCTGAATGATCAGAAAATTGATCAGCAAAATGCCGAACAGGGTGGGGATGATCAGCAGCAGTCGACGAACGATGTAGGCCAGCATGCTTATTCAGCCCCTGCCGGCTGGTCGCCTTGCTGCTGCCCGGCGCCGTCGTCTTGCTGGGTGCCCAATTCGCCGCGCAGGCGCGCTTCCTTGTCCGGGTCGACCCACCATGTGAACAGCCCCAGATCATACTTTGGCGGCGTCGCCGGATGGCCAAACTTGTTCCAGTAGGCGACCCGATAGACGCTGGTATACCAGTTGGGCACCAGCAGATGCAGCGAACGCAGGGCCCGGTCCAGCGCATGGGTATGGGTGATCAGCGATTCGCGGGAGTCGGCCTGCACCAGCCCCTCGACCAGAGCATCAACGGCCGGGTCTTTCAGACCCATGAGATTGCGGCTGCCGGGATTGTCTGCGCTGGAGGAGTGCCAGTATTCGCGTTGCTCGTTCCCGGGCGAGTTGGACTGGCCAAAGCCGGTGACCACCATGTCGAACTCACGTGAGCGCAGCCGATTGATGTACTGGGAGACATCGACCCGGCGCAACTCCATGGTAATGCCGAGCGAGGCCAGATTGCGTTTGAATGGCAGCAGAACCCGCTCAAACTCGGGCTGCACCAGCAGAAACTCGAACTGCAGGGGCTCACCGTCGGCGTTGACCAACTGGTCGTCAACGATCTGCCAGCCGGCGTCCTGCAGCAGGGCGTAGGCAGTGCGGCGCTGCTCGCGTATGGCACCGCTGCCATCGGTCTTCGGCGGCACCCATGCCGGGCCGAATACGGCAGCCGGCAACTGGTCGCGCAACGGTTCCAGCAGTGCCAGCTCACTGGCGTCGGGCTCGCCACGGGCAGCCAGCTCGGAGTTGTCAAAGTAGCTGGAGGTGCGGGTGTAGGCGTTGTGAAACAACGTGGCGTTGGACCATTCAAAGTCGAACAGCAGCGTGATCGCCTGGCGCACCCGGGCGTCCTGGAAGTAGGGTTTGCGCAGGTTGAATACAAAGCCCTGCATGCCCTGGGTATTGTTGTTGGGGATCTCTTCCTTGACGATCTGGCCGGCGTCCAGCGCCGGGCTGGCATAGCCGGTCGCCCAGTTCTTGGCGGCCATTTCCTGGTTGAAGTCGAACTGGCCGGCCTTGAAGGCCTCCAGGGTGACGTTGCCGTCGCGGTAGTAGTCGACCACCACGGTGTCGAAATTGTAGAAGCCGCGCATCACCGGCAGGTCTTTGGCCCAGTAGTCTTCGACGCGCTCAAAACTGATGCTGCGACCGGGGCGCACCTGACCGATGCGGTAGGGACCGCTGCCCAGTGGCGGTTCCAGCGAGCCCTTGCTGAAGTCGCGGCCTTGCCAATAGTGTTTGGGCAGCACCGGGAGCTGACCGAGTACCAGTGGCAGCTCGCGGTTGCCGGTATGCTTGAAGTGGAAGGTGACGCTCTGCGGGTTGTCGGCGACCACGCGATCCACATCGCCATAGTAGGCGCGATAAAACGGGGCACCGTGTTCGATCAGGGTATTGAAGGTGAATACCACGTCGTCGGCGGTGATGGCGACGCCATCATGGAAGCGCGCTTCCGGGCGCAGGGTGAAGCGCACCCAGCTGCCGTCATCGGCCTTTTCCATGCTTTCGGCAACCAGGCCGTATTCGGTAAAGGGCTCGTCCAGGGCATGGAAGGTCAGGGTGTCGTAGATCAGACCGAGCTGGTCGGCCGAGGTGCCGCGGCTGATGTAGGGATTGAGCGAGTCAAAGCCGCCGAAGCCGGACAGCCGCAGGGTACCGCCCTTGGGGGCATCGGGATTGACGTACTCGAAGTGGCTGAAGTCGGCGGGGTACCTGGGTGCTTCATCGTAGAGCGTCAGGGCGTGCTGTGGTGCGGCGTTAAGGGCACCTGCCCAACAGGTCAGCAGTGCCAGACAGCAGGATTTCAGCGAGTGTTGCATTCAGATCCCTTGTTTTTCTAGTTGCTTGCCGGGTCTTTCCACCAGCTGCGGATGGCCAGCGTATACGGCGGTATGTCCGGGGTGCGCAGCCAGTTCCGATAGGCAATGCGGTGGTAGTTTATATACCAGTTCGGAATTGTATAGTGATTCCACAGCAGTACCCTGTCGAGGGCGCGCGCGGCCGCGATCTGCTCACTGCGGCTGCTGGCGGCGCCCAGGCGTTCGACCAGTTCGTCGACCACCGGATTGTTGATGCCGGCATAGTTGCGACTGCCTTTGACATTGCGCTGGCTGGAGTGGAAGTAGCTGATCTGCTCCAGTCCGGGCGACAGCCCCTGCGGCAGGGTAGTCAGAATCATGTCGTAATCAAACTGATCCAGCCGGGCCTTGTATTGCGCCCGGTCGACGGTGCGGATCTGCATGTCGATACCCAGCCGTGCAAGATTGGCTCGATAAGGCTGCAGGATCCGTTCCAGACTCGAGTTGACCAGCAGTACCTCGAAGCGCAACGGATCACCATCGGCATTTTCAAGGCGCCCTCTGCGCAGTTTCCAGCCGGCCTCGGCAAACAGCTCCACCGCTTCGCGCAGTGTCTCGCGCGGGATTCCCCGGCCGTCGGTCACAGGTAGACTGAATGGCTCAAGAAAGAGTTCCGGTGGCAGTTGATTGCGGTGCGGCGACAGGTAGAGAAACTCCTGTCCTGCCGGGATGCCGGTGGCACTGAAGGGGCTGTTCGGGTAGTAGCTCTGCGAGCGCTGGTAGGCATCGTAGAACAGCACCCGGTTGGACCATTCGAAGTCGAACAGCATGCCGAGCGCCTTGCGCAGGGGCAGGTTGTCAAAGGGCGTTCGCCGGGTGTTGAAGAACATCGCCTGGGTCGGGCTGGGAATCTGGTGGGTTATTTCGCGCTTGATGATGTCGCCGCGCGCGACTGCCGGAAACTGGTAGGCATTGGCCCAGTTGCTGGCCTTGTGGTCGTTGTAGAGGTCGAACTCGCCGGCCTTGAAAGCCTCGAAGGCGACGTTGTTGTCGCGGTAAAACTCGACCTCCATGCGATCGAAGTTGTACTTGCCGCGGTTGATCGGCAGGTCTCGCCCCCAGTAACTCTTGACCCGCTCGAACACCACGCGGCGGCCGGGATCGACACTGACCACCCGATACGGGCCGCTGTTCAGGCCGGCCTCAAAGGTTGTGCTGGCAAAATCGCGGCCTTGCCAGTAATGCGACGGCAGCACCGGCAGCTCGCCCAGGCGCAGGATCAGCAGCGAATTGCCGGGGCGCTTGAAGACAAAGCGAATACGTCGTTCGCCGAGAATGTCGATGCGGCTGACATCCTGCAGTACGGAGCGATAGTTGGGGTGGCCCTGTTCCTTGAGCAGACGATAGGAGAATGCTACGTCCTCGGCGGTGATCTGCCGGCCGTCGTGAAAGCGTGCCTCGGGGCGCAGGTTGAAGACTACCCAGCTGCGATTGTCGGCAAACTCCAGGCTTTCGGCGATCAGACCGTAGGCGGAGTAGGGCTCGTCGCCGGACGGGTCATACAGGCCGCTGCCGACCATCAGTGGCTCGTTCAGCTCACTGATGCCGAGCTGGGCAAAGTCGCCGGTGTTGATCGGGCTGGTGCCCTTGAGGGTATAGGGGTTCAGGGTATCGAAGGTGCCGCTGCCCATGACCCGCAGGGTGCCCCCCTTCGGTGCGTCCGGGTTGACATAGTCGAGGTGCTCGAAGTTTTCAGGGTAGCGGGGTTGACCGTAGAGGGAGTAGCCGTGCTGGCGATACAGCGTGGCCCAGCTGGGTAGAGCGGTTGCAAGGAGCAGTGTCAGGACAAGTGAGCGGGACAGCAGCGACATGGATTTCCGCGCGGTGGTAGGGCCGTGGGATAACGGCTGGCGCATTTGAATCAGCGGCAGCCGTCAGCAATGTGCCAACGCTACCATGCTGATGCAGCCGGGCGGAAGCCCGACGGCTCAGGGGACGAACAGGGTTAACTGCTGGCCCGGCTGCAGGTAGCGGCCAAGCTGGTTCCAGTCGCGAATCCGCTCGACGTTGACATTGAAGCGCTGGGCGATGGTGTACAGCGAGTCACCCGATTTGACGGTATAGGCAATGCGCCGTCCATTGGCTGTGGCGGGTTGGGCCTGCGTCTGTGCTGCCGACGCCAGCATCAAGGTGTGACCGACGGTCAGGGCGCTGTCCTGCAGATTGTTGTCGCGCTTGATGCGATTCACGGTAGTGCCGTGGCTGCGGGCGATACTCCACAGGTTGTCGCCTGGCTTCACCCGGTAGCGCAGCTGCTCGACGCCGGCGATACGCTGGCTGCTGACCGGTTCGCTGACGGGGGCATCATTGAACTGGGGCAGCATCAGGGTCTGGCCGACGCGCAGCAGGCTGCCGTTGATGTCGTTGACGTCGCGGATGGCGCTGACGGTCAGCTGGTGACGACGGGCAATCTGCGAGAGGGTGTCGCCACTGCGAACGCGATAGTGCCGGTAATTGATGCGCTCATCGTCCGGCAGCTCGGCAAGCGCTTCGGTGAACTGGTCGACCCGGTCGACCGGAATCAGCAACTGGTATTCGGCGTTGGGCGCGGTGACCCGCTGGTTGAACGCGGGGTTCAGGCTCAGCAGCTCGTCGGTGGAGACGTCGGCCAGCTCCGCGACCTTGCGCAGGTCGATCTGCTGATCGAGGGTAACCTCGGCGAAATAGGGTTCGTTGGCCAGGCTTGGCAGCACGGTGCCGTAGGCGGTCGGGCTGTCGACGATCTGCGCCAGAGCCAGCAGCTTGGGCACGTAGTTCATGGTTTCGCGCGGCAGCTGCAGATTCCAGTAGTCGGTTGGCAGGCCGAGCGCTTCGTTGCGCTTGATCGCACGGCCCACGCAGCCTTCGCCGCAGTTGTAGGCGGCCAGTGCGAGCAGCCAGTCGCCATCGAAGTAGTCGTGCAGCAGGCTGAGGTAATCAAGCGCTGCCTGGGTGGAGGCGGTTACGTCGCGGCGACCGTCGTACCACCAGTCCTGACGCAGCGAGAAGTTGCGTCCGGTGGACGGAATGAACTGCCACAGGCCGGCGGCCTGGGCGCTGGAGATGGCCTGCGGATTATAGGCACTTTCGATGAATGGCAGCAGTGCCAGCTCCTGCGGCATGTCGCGGCTTTCCAGCTGCTCGACAACGTAATAGAGGTAACGCTGCGCTCGCGCGGAGGTCAGCTCGAAGTAGCGTGACTGGTTGGCGAAGGCGATGCGCTGCTGGTCGACTCGGGGGTTGTCGATGGTCGCCGGGTCAAGGCTGAAACCGGCTCGAATACGCCCCCACAGGGTATGCGGTTTGGTCTGTACGGCTTGCGATGCCGCGGCTTGTGCCCTGGGCGTGCGGAATGGGGATGCTGTGCGTTCTGTGACCGGTGAGCGGTAATCGGCTTCGCTCTGGCTCAGTCCGCTGTGGTCGGTGGTCTGACAGCCGGCAATCAGCAGCAGACCACCGAGGGACGCTGCTGACAGCACTCTGGGCAAGATGGCAGATACCACACGACGCATGAACGACCCCCAAAATGAGGTCGATTCTATGGACCAGTCGGGGGAGGGTCAAGGCGCCTTCGGTCAGAAGCGGTCTTTCCAGGCCCGAATTGCGGCGAACGTCTCAACCCCGGGTGCCACGGCTGCGCCGGTCTGCTGGCTGGCCGCTTGCGTCACAGCGTCGCAGTCAGAGCGCAGGAAGGGGTTGGTGCGTTTTTCCAGTGCCAGGTCGGTTGGCAGTGTCATGCGACCGGCCGCGCGCAGGTCATCCACGACCTCCAGTCGAATCTTGATATCGGTGTTGTCGGGCTCGACCGCTCGGGCAAAGCGCAGATTGGACTGGGTGTATTCATGGGCGCAGTAAATGCGGGTGTTGTCGGGCAGTGCAGCGAGACGCGACAGCGACTGGTGCATTTGCTCGGCGGTGCCCTCGAACAGCCTGCCGCAGCCCCCCGCGAACAGGGTGTCACCACTGAGCAGCCAGGGGTCACCTGTGTTGTCGCAGAAGAAGGCAATGTGGCCGAGGGTATGGCCGGGTACAGCGATCACCTCGAGTGTGTGGCTGAACAGGGTAACGCGGTCGCCGTCGTTCAGGGCGCGATCACGGCCGGGGATGGTTTCGGCGGCGGTGCCCCAGACCTTGCATTCTGTGCCGGCCTTGAGTGCGTTGATGCCGCCGACGTGGTCAGGATGGTGATGGGTGACCAGTACATGGCTCAGGCTGTATTCCGGGTGGCGGCCCAGCCAGGCGATGACCGGCTTGGCGTCACCGGGATCGACGGCGGCAACCTGTTGGCGTTGTTCGTCGACCAGCAGCCAGATGTAGTTGTCATTGAAAGCGGGTAGCGCGATAAAGGTGGACATGAGGCAGCTTTTCCTTAACGTGTAGAGCTATCTTAGCGAATTGTGTCGATGGCAAGTACCGTGGAGAGGTAATGGAGATCAGCGAAGCCAAGCGCTCGATCAGTCAGGCGGACATGTTGCGTCTGCTGCAGGAGGCACGGCAATGGCTGGAGCAGCCGGCCGGACGCATGCTGTTGCAGGCCGAGTGCAGCGCGCAGCGCGAGTTGCTGCCCAATTGCTTTGGGCAGCATCTGGTTCAGTACGGCCTGGCCCCGGGCCTGTTGGCACCGGAGGTCAAGGTGCTGCGTCACTGCTGGCATCTGGATATGCTCAGCCAGGGCGAGAGTATCGCGGTGGATGAGGCCTGCTGGCCGTTTGCGCCGCAGGCCCTGGATGTGGTGGTGCTGCATCACGGGCTGGATTTCAGTCTGTCGCCGAGGGCGTTGCTGCGCGAGGCAAGTCAGGCGGTGCGTGCCGGCGGTCATCTGCTGATCTTTGGCTTCAATCCGATGAGTACCTGGGGCTGGCAGCACTATTTTGGCCGCAGCTGGTTTGGCGAGGCGGGGTTCGTCAGTCCGGCCCGGCTGGTCGATTGGCTGGAGCTGCTCGGCTTTGCGGTGGAGAAACGCATCGATGGGTGCTATCGTCCGCCGCTCGCATCCTCCACCTGGTTACAACGTCTCGATTTCATGGAGTCGCTGGGGCAGCGTCGCTGTCTGCCGGGGGGCGGTTTCTATTGTCTGCTGGCGCGGCGCCAGATGCTTGGAATAACGCCGCAGCGTGAGCGCGGGCGGGTGTTTCCGGCGTTGACGATGCCCCCTCTGGCAGCGGGCAGCCGGCGGGCGCACAAACGGGAAGGTAGATGAGTCAAGCAATCGAGATCTATACCGACGGGGCATGCAAGGGTAATCCCGGCCCCGGCGGCTGGGGCGTGCTGCTGCGGCTGGGGCCGCACGAGAAGCGCCTGTACGGCGGTGAGCCGGAGACCACCAATAACCGCATGGAGCTGACGGCTGCCATTCGCGGACTGGAGGCGCTCAAGCGTCCGGCTTCGGTGGTGTTGACCACCGACTCGCAGTACGTCATGAAAGGGGTCCGCGAGTGGATGCCCAACTGGAAGAAGCGCAACTGGCAGACCGCCAGCAAGCAGCCGGTCAAGAATGTGGATCTCTGGCAGCAGCTCGATGCGCTGGTCAGTCAGCATGAGATTGAGTGGCGTTGGGTGCGCGGTCATACCGGCCACCCGGAAAACGAGCTGGCCGACCAGTTGGCCAACCTCGGTGTTGAACACGTGTTGAAAGAACGGAAGGGCTGAGCATGCGTGAAGTGGTTCTGGATACCGAAACGACGGGTATCGAGCACAAGGAAGGTCACCGGATCATCGAGATCGGCTGTGTCGAGGTCATTGATCGACGCCTGACCGGCCGTCACTACCATGTGTATATCAATCCGCAGCGTGAGATTGACGAAGGCGCGCAGGCCGTTCACGGGATTTCGCTGGAGTTTCTCGCCGACAAGCCGGTGTTTGCCGATATCGCCGATGATTTCATGAACTTTATCAGCGGCGCGCGGCTGGTCATCCATAACGCCGCGTTTGACGTCGGCTTTCTGGACAGCGAGCTGACCCGCCTCAATCGCGGGCATGGCCTGATTGCCGATCACTGCAGCGTACTCGACACCCTGGCCATGGCGCGGGAGAAACACCCCGGTCAGCGCAACAGCCTGGATGCGCTGTGCAAGCGCTACGGGGTAGACAACTCGCAGCGCGAGCTGCACGGCGCCTTGCTCGACGCCGAGATTCTTGCCGACGTTTACCTGACCATGACCGGTGGCCAGACGGCGCTGTCGCTGGCAGCACACGGTCAGGGTGAGGGTGGGGATGGCAGCTCGGTGAGCGCGATTCGGCGGATAGACCCTGCTCTGCGCGAACAGCTGCGGGTGCTGCGTGCCAGCGCCGAAGAGCTGGAGGCCCATGATCAGCGCCTGGCGGCGGTCGAGAAGTCGGCGGGGTTTGCCCTGTGGCGCGGTGCGCCCGAGCAGTGAGCTGAGTAAGTGCTGACGTAAAAGAATGCCCCGCTGACATCAGCGGGGCATTCTTGTTTCTACAGCCACCAGGTCACGGCAATCAGGCCGACGCCCCCCAGCACCAGGGTGTAGGGCAGGGCCATGAATACCATGCGGCCATAGGATAGACGCACCAGCGGCGCGATCGCCGAGGTCAGCAGGAACAGGAAGGCGGCCTGGCCGTTCGGGGTGGCAACACTCGGCAGATTGGTGCCGGTGTTGATGGCGATTGCCAGTTGCTCGAATTGGGCGCGGGTGATTTCACCCGCATCCAGACTCTGTTTGACCTCGCTGATGTAGACGGTGGCCACGAACACGTTATCGCTGATCATCGACAGTACACCGTTGGCGATAAAGAACATGCTGGGCTGTTGTTCGGGTGGCAATGCCAGTACCGCGTGGATGATCGGGCTGAACAGGTGCTGCTCGTGGATCACCGCCACGATGGCAAAGAACACGACCAGCAGCGAGGTGAACGGCAGGGCTTCCTGGAAGGATTTGCCGATCTGGTGTTCGTCAATGATGCCGTTGAACGAGGCAATCAGGATGATCACCATCAGACCGATAAAGCCGACTTCAGCCAGGTGCAGTGCCAGGCCAATGACCAGCAGCACGGCAGCGATGGCCTGAATCAGCAGGGCGGCTTTTTGCGGCGCCCGGCGCTTGGCCTGCTCGGCGGCGGCAAAGTCCTCAAGCACCCTGCGAACCGGGCGAGGCAGGCGTGCGCCGTAACCGAACCAGCTGGTTTTCTCCAGCAGCAGGCAGGTCAGCAGGCCGGCGGCCAGCACCGGCATGCTGACCGGGGCCATCAGGGTGAAGAACTGAATAAAGTCCCAGCCGGCAACACCTGCGATCAGCAGATTCTGAGGCTCACCGACCAGCGTGCACACACCGCCCAGAGCAGTGCCGACCGCGCCGTGCATCAGCAGACTGCGCAGAAAGGCACGGAACTCTTCCAGGTGCTCGCGGTGCAGCGGGTTTTCGTCGGGGTCAACGCTGGCGCCTTCGCTCGGGCCGGCTGAGGCCACCTTGTGATACACACCGTAAAAGCCGACAGCGACGGTGATGATCACTGCGGTTACCGTGAGTGCGTCGAGGAAGGCCGAAAGCACTGCGGCGACCAGACTGAACAGCAGCGCAAGGGTCGATTTGGAACGCACCCCAAGGATCAGCTTGGTGAAGGTCAGCAGCAGCAGGTCCTTCATGAAATAGATGCCGGCGACCATGAACATCAGCAGCAGAATCACCGGGAAATTTCCGAGCACCTCCTTGTAGAGGGCTTCCGGTGAGGTCATACCGATGGCTAGGGCTTCCAGTGCGAGCAGGCCGCCGGGCAGCAATGGGTAGCATTTAAGCGCCATCGCCAGGGTGAAGATGAACTCGATGATCAGCAGCCAGCCGGTCATGTAAGGGCCCAGCAGCCACATTGCGAGGGGGTTGAGCAGCAGGAAGGCAATGATGGTGCGCTTGTACCAGCCGGGCGCCTGGCCCAGAAAGTTGTGCGCCAGCGCCGGCAACATGGCTTCAGACATGGTGAAGGTCCTGTTTCTATTAGGGGAAAGTGTGTCGAACAGCCCCCTTGTCTGCCGTTCCGGCAAGGGGGCTGTTCGACATGCTCTCGCTGACCCGAGGCAAGCATAAACTACTGCTTCCTTCATGGCTGCCCCGACGCAGGTCTTTGTTTGCCCTACTTTGGAAGCTGCCTGGTAGTCCAAGCGCGTCGCATTTTCAGTATCTTAGGCGAGCTTGCTGAGTAATTGGTTATGGAGTTTGAGTGTCAGCTTGATATAGTCATGCCAATGCAAATAGTCCAAGGTGGTATTTGATTCGAATCGGATTCGTGTCAGGTGCCGGTTGTTACCTACAAGAAAAAGGCCGTATATGTCGCAATACGAGACGCTGCTGGTTGAGCAAGTTGGCAAGGTCGCCCACATCCAGATCAACCGCCCGGAGAAGATCAATGCCATGAACCGCGCGTTCTGGCTGGAGATCATCGACGTTTTCAAGTGGGTTGATGAAACCCCCGAGGTTCGTTGTGCTGTGATATCCGGAGCGGGCAAACACTTCTCTGCGGGGATCGACCTGCAGATGCTTGCCGAAGCCTCAAGTGGCATGGACAAGGACATCGGCCGCAAGGCAGAGGCCATTCGTCGCAACGTGCTGCAGTTGCAAGAGTCCTTCAACGTGATCGATCGCTGCCGCAAGCCGGTCATCGCCGCTATTCACGGCTACTGCATCGGTGGGGCGATTGACCTGATCTCCGCCTGCGATATGCGTTACAGCACCGAGGACGCCAGTTTCTCGATCAAGGAAATCGATATGGGGATGGCCGCAGACGTCGGCACCCTTCAGCGTTTGCCGCGTCTTATCAGCGATGGCATGATGCGGGAGCTGGCCTATACCGGTCGCTTCGTCGATGGTCATGAGGCGGCCCGTATCGGCCTGGTCAATCGTACCTGGAGCGATCACGTCCAGCTGATGGCGGGTGTCATGGAGCTGGCCCAGGAAATTGCTTCCAAGTCGCCGCTCGCTATTCGTGGCACCAAGGAAATGATCCGCTTTGCCCGTGACCACAGTGTGGAAGACGGCCTGAACTACATCGCGACCTGGAACGCCGCAATGCTGCAGTCCGATGACCTCAAGGTTGCGGTCATGGCGCATATGAGCAAGCAGACGCCCGAGTTTGCAGACTGATCGACAACCGCGCTACGCAGGGATGGTGGGAGACTGAATGCCATGTTGACCGGTACCACTTCACTGGATCTTGTCAGGGACGAACTCTTCGCCAGCATGGGTGAAGTGGAAAACCTGTTGCAGCAGTTCCTCGAGGATCGTCAGGACGGCAGCCTGCTGCAGCAGTCCATCGAAGGGCTTCAGCAGTTGCGCGGTACCCTGGCCTTGATAGAGCTCAAGGGCGCTGCATTGCTGCTGGACGAGATGATCAGTCTGGCGATGGATATTCCCGTTCACGACGGGGAAGAGCGCAATGAGCCGCTGTCGTCGTTGTGCGATGCACTGTTTTTGCTGGAGCGCTATCTGGATCAGGCACGCCAGCAGGGGCGTGAACGCCCCGAGTTGCTGCTGCCGATGATCAATCAGATGCGTCAGCACCGGCCGGGTGTCCCCGCGTTGCCTGACAGTCATTTTTATCCGCTGCCGGTGGCCGGCTTGCCAGCCGGGTTCCGCAAGGGTGCAACCGGGCCCGTTGAACCCAAGGTCGCCGGCCGACTGCGCCAGATGTATCAACTGGGTCTGCTGGGGTTGCTGCGCGATGACGGGCTGGCGGCGTCTGTACCGCTGATGCAGCGCGCGCTGGCACGCTTTGAGGGCAGCCTTGCCTCACGCATGGCGACCCTGTGCTGGGTTGCCGGGGCGGCCCTGGAGGCCATTGAGCAAACGCCGCTGAATCTGACCCCCGCGCGCAAGCGCCTGTTCGCGCTGCTGGATCGCGAAATTCGGGGAGCCCTGCTCAATGCCGCCGAGCACCGACTCAATGAAGGGCTGTTGCGCGAGCTGTTGTTTCTCGTTGCACTGGCCGATGCCGGTTGTGATCGTTGCGCCGAAGTGAGCACGGCCTATCAGTTGCCGGATCCCGGCTTTACCGAATACGAGTTGAACGACGCCTTTGCCAAGCTGCATGGTCCCGGCATTGATGTCATGCGCTCTGTGGCCGAAGCGTTGCGGGAAGAGGTTAACGCCCTGAAGGATCTGCTGGATCTGTTGGCGCGCAATGCCGGGGATGCCGAACAGTCACTGGAAAGCCTGTCGTCTGGACTGGAGCGACTGTGGAAAACGCTGTCGATGCTTGACCTCAAGGCCGAGTCCGAGGCGATTCACGCCATTTCCGGTCGTCTTGCCGGTTGGCAGCCTGGTGACGTTGCTGTGCTGGAACAGGTCGCCGATGCGGTGTTGCGCGCTGAAACAGCAGTCAATCGACTCGACTCTTCGGCTTTCGCAGGCGATACGGCTGCCGGTGCCGAGGGTGAGTTTGCCGAACCGCTGGAGCTGAAAGAGGCCCGCATCGTTCTGATCGAGGAGTCACAAGCCGGCCTGGCACTGGCGAAACGGTCCATCACGGCGTACATGGAATCCGGTAACGACGCCATGCATTTACTCAACGTGCCACCCTCGCTGGAGACGGTTCGCGGGGGTCTGCTGTTCCTGGGCATGGGGCGTGCCGCCAGAATTATCAGCATGGCAGCGAACTTCATCCGTGAAACCATGCTCGAGCGCAAGCAGGTACCGACGGATGCGCAATTGGAGGTGCTGGCCGATGCCTTGACCAGTATCGAGTTCTATCTGGAGTCAGCTGAGCGTGCAACGGTAGCCTCAGGCGATGTGCTGGCGCTGGCCGAGGACAGCATGGCTGAGCTGGGATACGCTGTATCGGGGAATACGTCCGAATGAGATCCTTTCGTGTGTTTCAACCCGCCTCGCGCCTGGATGCTGCTGCGCAGCAGCAGGGCGTGGTCGTGGTGTTTTATCAGAATCAATTTGCCATGTACGACGGCAGCTTGCTGCATGACCCGGATCAGGCGTTGTACTTTGGCGATGTGAGCCACCGTTTGCCTCTTGGTCTGGTCGACGGTCGGGCCTGCGAGCTGATTCACCTGAGCGACAGCCTGGACATGCCGGGCCTGAGTTGGCACGGACTGCGCACGCTGGTCGGGCAGGTCGACGATCAGCTGTTTCGTGTGTTGGGCGTCGCCCAGCAACTGAATGCCTGGTATCAGAGTCACCGTTTCTGCGGCTGCTGCGGCGAGCCCATGCAGCCGCGTGAAGAGGAGCGGGCGATGGAGTGCGTGCGCTGTGAGCGGCGCGAGTATCCCAAGCTGGCACCTTGCATCATTGTGCTGATCACCCGTGGCAGTGAGATTCTGCTGGCCCGTTCTCCGCACTTTCCTCCCGGATTTTTCAGTACGCTGGCCGGTTTTATCGAGCCGGGCGAGTCGGTAGAGCAATGCCTGCACCGCGAGGTGAAGGAAGAGGTCAATCTTGAGGTCAGCAACCTTGAGTACCTGGGCAGCCAGAGCTGGCCGTTCCCCAATTCGCTGATGCTGGGTTTCCACGCCGAATATGCCGGTGGCGACATCATCCCTCAGGAGGGCGAGATTGAAGCGGCCCACTGGTGGTCGATAGATGAGTTGCCGAAGATACCGCCGCGCGGCACCATCTCGCGCTGGCTTATTGATTGCTATCTTGCGCGGCAGGCGGGTGTTGAAGCCCCGCCAGTGCCAAGCTGATTCGGGCGAGGAGCCACGATGCAATTTCCGGGATTGGCCCTGATTGCGGCAATCATTGCCGCCGTTCTGGTGCTGCTGACGTTGAGTCAGGGTTGGCGCCTGCGCTGGCTGGCGGGTTGGCTGCGCGGCAATTTGCTGCTGGCAGCGCTGGCACTGGCCGCGGTTCTCGGGCTGGCGGCCTGGGACCTCCAGTCTTTCCGTGTCATTGACGGCAAGGGCACCGCAGGGACCTTGAGTTTTACCCAGGTTGCGCCCCAGCAATACGATGCAGTGATTACGACCTCGGCGGGCGAGCAGCGCGTGCGTCTGGCCGGTGATCTGTGGGAGCTGGAAGTTCAGGTTTTGCGTTGGCAGGGGCTGGCTTCGCTGATTGGTCTGGAAGATGGATATCGACTGCACCGCCTGCTGGGTCGTTATCTTGCCCTTGAGCAGCAGCGCGGGGCCAGTTCTGCGCTGGCGGCGAATCTGAACTCGACGCCGGTCTGGCGTGACCTTTGGCTGTGGCTTGATCGTGTGGGTGGCGCGTCGCTGGTGCATGCGGACGCCTTCGAGGTGCGTTTTGTTCCGTTGGTAGATGGCGCCCGCTTTTCGCTGGAAATCGGGCCGACCGGTTTGACCCCCGAGCCGCTCAATACACAGGCCAAAGCCGCGCTCAAGCGCTTTCAGTAATACCGTTGCGGAAACAAAAAAGGCTGCCCCAGGGCAGCCTTTCTGCTTTATGCCGCAGGTTTATGCGAGCATGCCGCCGTCGACGTTGATCGCAGCGCCAGTGGTGTAGCTTGAGGCGTC
This sequence comes from Halopseudomonas sp. L-58, assembly GCF_056859475.1. Lineage (NCBI taxonomy): Bacteria > Pseudomonadati > Pseudomonadota > Gammaproteobacteria > Pseudomonadales > Pseudomonadaceae > Halopseudomonas > Halopseudomonas sp. L-58. Next base: position 165,625 of record NZ_JBSXON010000085.1, on the reverse strand, counting down.
GCTGACCAGATACAGCACGGTGCCTGCCATTTCGGTCGGATCCGCTGCACGGGCCAGCGGGATGCGCTGCAGTGCCGGCTTGAGGATAGCGTCGTTGGTAGTCAGGGCGGAGGCGAACTTGGTGTCGGTCAGGCCCGGCAGCAGGGCGTTGCAGCGAATGCCGAACTGAGCGCACTCCTTGGCGAATACCTTGGTCATGTTGATGACTGCTGCCTTGGTGATCGAGTAGATACCCTGCAGCTGACCGGGAACCACACCGTTGACGGAGGCTACGTTGAGGATGTTGCCGCCGCCGTTTTCGCGCATCAGTTTGCCCGCTTCAACCGACATGAAGAAGTAGCCGCGGATGTTGACGTCTACGGTCTTCTGGAAAGCGCCCAGATCGGTGTCCAGCACGTTGCCGAAGTAGGGGTTGGCAGCGGCGTTGTTAACCAGGATATCCAGCTTGCCGAACTGCTCGCGAATGGCGGCAACGGTGGCAACGATCTGATCCATGTCGCCGATGTGGCAGGCGAGTGCGGAGGCTTTGCCGCCGGCGGCGACGATGGCGTCGGCAACGGCCTGGCAGTCATCGATCTTGCGGCTGGAGATGATCACGTGCGCACCCTGCTGGGCCAGTAGCTTGGCAATCGCCTCGCCGATACCGCGGCTGGCGCCGGTTACCAGGGCAACTTTGCCGTCGAGGTCGAACAGTTGGGTCTTTTCCATGATGAATCCTTGTTGTCGTGCTGCCCCGGCTCACGAGGCTGTCAGTGGGTGTCGGGCAGTTGCTTATAGCAAGGCTGTCTGCGACACGGCTTGGTCGCCTAATTTAAAGCAGTGGCAGGGTGCGAACAAGAAAACCGGGAATGCATCAGGTCCGGTGTTGGCCGGCCATTGTCTTGATCAATGAGTGTCTGAGGGGGCGAGAGTATCCGGCGCAGAAGGGATGCTGTCTGTTGCCTGCAGGGCGCGCTGGCGAGCTTGTTGCAGCATGTGCAGGGTGACTTTGCGTACTTCTGCCTTGCTTGCCTCTATGTGCGCGGTCAGCAGGTGCTGGGCCTGTTGCAGTTCGCCGGCGCGAATGTGCCGCAGGATTTGCCCATGTTCTTCCCAGGTCTTGTCGAGCCGCTCGGCACGCTCGAAATCCAGTTTGCGAACAACGCGTATGCGCTCGCAGATCTCGGCGTGCAGACGCGTCATCTCGCCGTTGCCGGCGGCTTCCACCAGTTGGCAGTGAAAGTGCTCATCCATGACGAACACCTGCTGGCCGTCACCAGTGCGCAGCGCGGGCGCTACGCACCAGGTGTCATGCAGGGTTTTCAGTATGTGCTCTGCTGCCGTGCCGGGCTGGCCGGTGCAAAGACGCCTGAGCGCTTCCATCTCCAGCACGATGCGCAGGTCATAGAGCTCCTCGAAGCGGGTAAAGTCGAAGCTTCTGACCTGCCAGCCACTGCGAAAACGCACCTCCAGATAGCCTTCGCGCTCAAGCTGGTAGAGTGCCTGGCGCACCGGTGTGCGGCTGGCGTTCATGCGTGCGGCGATTTCGCCCTCGGAAAAGCGGTCACCGGGCAGCAGCCGGAAGGACAAGATGTCCTCCTTGAGCCGCGCGTGGATGCGCTCGGCGAGGTTCTCCCGCCGAGCTGCTGTATTGGATGGCTGGCTCAGTTGCACGGTGTGACCTGCTCAGGCTGCACTGAGGCTGGCAATGAATGCACGCCAGCCGCCGAAGGCGGTAATGTCGCGGGCGTCGGCGAGTGCGGCCGGTTCACAAATAAAGCCCTTCACCCAGCGACCATCTGCCAGCTGCAGGTTGCCAATGCCCAGCGGCGGCGGAATCTCGGCGACGAATTCCCCGAAGCGGGCCAGCGGGATATCCCACAGCTCGACAATAATCTGTGCGCCATCCTGCGCAACCCGCGCCAGACCAGGCTTGGGCGGAACGGTGCCGGGCAGGGCATACAGCCGGTAATCCGGACAGGTCAGGGTTTGTTCGACCAGCACGGCGTCGCGACTGGTCAGCTGGAAGTTCAGCGGCATGCCGGTCAGGTGCGCGCCGACCACCGCTACGCGCACGCTACCCGGCGCTTGAATAGTCTGTTGCGCACCCGGACAGGGCTTGCCGGTTGCGCCCAGTGGCAGTGCCTGGGCTTGCTGCCAGCGTTTGCCCAGCTCGGCCAGGGCGTGATCGTGCCAGGCCGGTGCAATCAGGGTGACGCCGGCGGGCAGGCCGTCTTCGCGCATCCCTGCGGGCAAGGCCAGTGCGCAAAGGTCGGCCAGGTTGGTGAAGTTGGTATAGGTGCCGAACTGGCTGTTGTAGAGTACCGGTTCCTCCGCCATCTCGCTGATCCGGCGAATGGTCGGCGAGGTTGGCACCAGCAGGGCATCAAAGTCGGCCAGGATCAGGCTGATCTGGCGTGACAACTCGGCACGGATGTATTCGGCCTGATAGGCCTCGCAGGCGCTGTATTTATGACCGCCGTCGACGATGCCGCGTACGACCGGATCCATTTTATCCGGGTCCATCTCGCCAACAGCGACGGTGCGTTCGGCCACCCACGAGCCCTGATACAGCTGTGCCGCCAGGTCCGCAAAGGGGCTGAAGTCAATCTCGACCAGCTCTGCGCCAAACGCGCGCCACTTCTCGAGCGCTGCCTCATAGGATGTCTGCATCTGCGTGTCGTCGAAGAACTCGGGATTGGCCGGTATGGCCAGTTTCGGCCTGACCGGCAAGCCGACCGGCGCGCTACAGGGGTTGGCGCGGCTGTAGGCGTCGCTGGGATCGAAGCCGCCGGCGATGGTGGCGACTGCCTGGGCGTCGGCAACAGTCAGGGCGAATACCGAGATGCAATCGAGGGTTCGGCAGGCCGGTACCAGTCCGGTATTGGAGAGCCAGCCGCGGGTCGGTTTGAGGCCGACAATATTGTTGAAGCCGGCCGGCACGCGGCCGGACCCGGCGGTGTCGGTGCCGAGCGCAAAGGGTACCAGACCGCGGGCGACCACACTGGCCGAGCCGGAGCTGGAGCCGCCGCTGACGTAATCGGCGTTGAAGCTGTTGCTGACGGCGCCATACGGGGAACGGGTGCCGACCAGGCCGGTGGCGAATTGGTCCAGATTGGTCTTGCCAATCAGAATGGCTCCTGCCGCGCGCAGGCGGGCAACGACGGTGGCATCGGCACTAGCCTGGTGAGCGAAGGCCGGGCAGGCGGCAGTGGTGTCCCAGCCAGCTGCGTCGATGTTGTCCTTTACCGCGAAGGGGACGCCGTACAGTGGCAGCGATGCGACGTTGCCTTCCACCTGTTGCAGGCGCTCATCCAGAGCGGCTAACTGCTCGTTGAGCTGGGCCTCGTTGGCAAGGCTGATCCAGGCGTTATCGTCGGTGCTCAGCTCGTTGCGCAGGGCACCGAGCACTGCTGCAGGAGCGAGACCTTCCTGTTGATATGCCTGTTGCCAGTCGGAGAGGGTAAAGCCGAGGGTCTGTTGTGTCATGTCTGAATACCATCTTGGATACAAGTTGGTATTTACAGAGCAATCGTCGTGCCTGTTTTTTATTTATCAATAAAAACAGAGGTTTATATTGTTTTTTTGAGTTTTTGGTCAGGGGGCAGGCGAAGAAGTGAGGATTGCTGGTGCAGGTCTGCAGTACGAAGTGCAATTGTGGTGCAGGGACCGGCAGGTGCCAATGAGCGGCGGCCTGCCGGTCTGCATGGGATCAGGCCGGGAACAGTTCGCCCAGCTTGAGTGCCAGCATCATGTCGCCTTCGGCGCGCAGTTTGCCGCCCATGAAGGCCTGCATGCCGTCGGTTTCACCGGTCATCACGCCGACCAGGGTTTCCTTGTCCATGATCAGGGTCACGTTCGGATCGGCGGCTTCGCCCTGAGCTACAGCGCAGCTGCCGTCCTTGACGGTCACGTTGAAGTTCTCGTCGTCGGTGATGTTGAACTGGAATACCAGATCCAGACCGGCTGCAGCGGCTGAGTTGAACTTGGATTCCATTTGGCTGGTGATTTCTGCAACGGTAGTCATTGGTGGTTCCTTTGCTAGGTAATGCAGGGCGCGGGATGCGCACTGCGACTCATCTGAAGCTGATCCACTCGGGTTGGCGGTGAATCTCAAGATGTGCCTGGCTGTTGAAGTAGGCCAGACTCAGCTTGTCTGCACGGTACTGCAGGCGGCTTACAGAGGTATTCACGATTTGCCAGTTCAGCTCAAAGGCGCTGGTGGCCGGCATTTGCGTGATCAGTTGCAGGGCGGCGGTAATGGTGCCGCCCGATGCGAATACGGCGATGTTCTGGCCGCTGCCGCGGTTGTCATCGATAACCCGGCGCAGGCCTGTGCCAACTTGCTCGACATAGCTCTGCCAGGACGGACAGCCCGGGCGCTCGCGGGTGTCGGTGATCCAGAGTGTCACGGCGTGACTGAATACGCGCTGAAACTCCTTGCGGAACTGTCCTGCGTTCTTCAGGTAGTGCTCGGCGTCGGGGATGGCTTCGAGCACCTGCGGCAGGTAGCTTTCAAGCACCTGGTCAGAGTGGTATTCGTTAAAGCTGGCGTCGCTCTGGACCGCGAGGGAGGACTGATTCATCGCGTCGAGCGCGTGGCGGGCGGTATCGATCTGGCGTTGCAGGGTGCCGGCGTAGCAGGCATCAAACTGCAGGCCGAGCGCGCCGAAATGTTCGCCGCACAGCTGTGACTGGCGGATGCCGAGGGGGGACAGGACGTCGTAGTTGGCTGCGCCAAGTGATGCCTGTCCGTGCCTGATCAGATAGATACTGCCCACAATCTGCCGCCTTGTAATGTTATGTAGACGGAGGTTAGGGGCAAGCTCGCGAAGCTGTCAACCAAAAATCATACGGGCGTTTGAATTTTCCCCGGACGGCCTGCGCCCATGCCCTGATGATCCTGTATGCTTGCTGTGCTTAGCGGGTTGTGCAGAGACGGGAGAACACTGTGGAATGGTTTGATCAATATGTCTATTTTCTTGCCAAGGCCCTGACGGTGCTGGTGGTAGTGGCGCTGATTCTGGCGATGATTGCTGCCGGCAAGGCGCGCAGCAAGCGTACCGAGGGTACACTGAGTGTGACTCGCCTGAACGACCGTCTGCAGCGCATGCACGAGCAGCTTGGGCTGATGGTGCTCAGCAAGGGCGCTCGCAAGGCCCGGCAGAAGCAGCTCAAGCAGGAGGCGAAGGCCCGCGACAAGGATGCAGCCCAGGATGAGCGCGGGCGCGTTTATGTGCTCAACTTTCATGGCGACATCAAGGCCAGTGCGCTGGAAAATCTGCGCCATGAAGTGACGGCGGTGCTGGAGCTGGCGCGTCCGCAGGATGAGGTCGTTGTTCGCCTGGAAAGTGGTGGCGGCATGGTGCATGCGTACGGGCTTGCGTCATCGCAGCTGGTGCGTGTGCGCGAGGCGGGTATCCCGCTGACCATCTCCGTCGACAAGGTGGCAGCCAGTGGCGGCTATATGATGGCCTGTATCGCTGATCGGATTCTGGCGGCACCCTTCGCCATGCTGGGCTCGATCGGCGTTGTCGCGCAGTTGCCCAACTTCAATCGATTGCTGAAAAAGCACGATATTGATTTTGAAATGCTGACTGCGGGGGAGTACAAGCGCACACTGACGGTATTTGGCGAGAACAGTGACAAGGCGCGGGAAAAGTTTCAGGATGACCTGGAAAACATTCACCGCCTGTTCAAGCAGTTTGTTGCGCGCTATCGCCCAAGCCTGGACATTGAGACGGTCGCCACAGGTGAGGTCTGGTTCGGCAGCGAGGCCTTGCTGCGCGGGCTGGCCGACGAGATCAAGACCAGTGACCAGTACCTGTGTGAGCGGGTCAGGCAGGCTGATGTATTTGAGGTGCAGTTTGAGCAGCGCAAGCGCCTGCAGGACCGGTTGTCCGGCGGGCTGGCCCAGGCGGCGGACCGACTGTTGCTGACCTGGGTGTCGCGCTTCAACAATCAACGTTTCTGGTAGGAGTGGATATGTCTGAATTCAAGGCGCTGGTGGTGTCGGAGCAGGACGGCCGGTATGTCACCGAGATCAAGCAACGGCATGTGGATGAGCTGCCTGCAGGGGATGTGCTCATTCGTGTGCGCTACTCCTCCCTGAACTACAAGGACGCGCTCTCGGCCACCGGTAACAAGGGTGTGACGCGGAACTTCCCCCACACCCCGGGTATTGATGCGGCCGGTGTGGTGGAGGCCAGCTCGGTGCCTGAATTGGCAGTCGGTGATGAGGTAATCGTCACCGGCTACGACCTCGGCATGAATACCGCTGGCGGCTTTGGTCAATACATCCGCGTGCCGGCCGGCTGGGTGATCAAGCGTCCGGAAGGGCTGTCGCTGCGTGACAGCATGGTGCTGGGTACTGCCGGCCTGACGGCGGCGCTGTGTATCGACAAGCTGGAGCAGGCGGGCCTGACGCCGGGGCAGGGCCCGGTGCTGGTAACCGGCGCCACCGGTGGTGTAGGCAGCATTGCGGTGGCCATGCTGGCATCTCTGGGTTACGAGGTGGCAGCCTCGACCGGCAAGGTTGATCAGGTGGATATGCTCAAGAGCCTGGGTGCCAGCCAGATCGTTGATCGCGCTGCGCTGGCGGCGGGTGTCGAGAAAATGTTGCTCAAGGAACAGTGGGCTGGCGCGGTGGATACCGTCGGTGGCGACATTCTGTTCAATGTGGTCAAGTCACTGCGTTATGGCGCCAGTGTTGCGACCTGCGGAATGACCGCTGGCGGTGGGTTTGCAGCCAGTGTGTTCCCGTTCATTTTGCGCAATGTGAACCTGCTGGGCGTCGACTCGGTAGAGCTGCCGCTGGTGGTCAAGGCCTCGATGTGGGATCGGTTGTCACTGCAATGGAAGACCGATCTGCACAATCTTGAGCGCGAGGTGACGCTGGAGCAGTTGCCCGCCGAGATCGAGCGCATTCTGGCCGGCAAGATGATCGGTCGGGTAGTCGTTAATCTGGGCTGATCGGCAGCCCTGCAGCAGGCACAAAAAAACCGGGGCAGTGTGCCCCGGTTTTTTTATTTGCGTATCAGGCGCGGCGGCGGAACAGCGGCAAGGGCTGGTCCGTCGCAGCCTGGTAGCAGTTGGAAAAGTCTTTCAGGCTTTCCAGTGCTTCCTCGGCATTACGGTCGGCACGCAGGGCAAAGGCGTCAAAGCCGCAGCGCTGCATGAAGAACAGCTGGTCGCGCAGTACGTCGCCTATGGCGCGTACCTCGCCCTGGTACTGGTAACGATCACGCAGCAGGCGGGCGTTGGAGTAATTGCGGCCGTCGCTGAAGACCGGGAAGTTCAGCGCGATGACCTGGAACTGATCCAGATCGCCGGCGATGCTTTCCACTTCCTCGTCGCTGTCCAGCCAGACACCCAGACCACCGTCGCGGGCTTTCAGCGCATGGCTGTGTTCCAGCCACAGGGCCAGCGGGACGATGATGCTGTCACTGTTGGGCAGGCCGTCCAGCGTGGCGTCCTTGTCCAGAACGTGCCAGCTGTCGTTAACGACTGCACCGTTCTTAATTAGTCGCTGCATACACGCGCTCCTTGAAAGGTGCCATGCCGATACGCTTGAAGGTATCGAGGAACTGTTCTTCGGGGGTGCGGTTCTCGATGTACACATCGATTACCTTGGTCATCACGCTGGGCATGTCTTCGGCCGAGAAGGACGGGCCGAGGATCTGACCGATGCTGGCATCACGGCCGCTGTTGCCGCCGAGGGAGACCTGATAGAACTCCTGACCTTTCTTGTCGACACCCAGTACGCCGATGTGGCCGACGTGGTGGTGGCCGCAGGCGTTCATGCAGCCGGAGATGTTCAGGTCCAGATCGCCGATGTCGTGCAGGTAATCCAGGTCATCAAAGGTGCGCTGGATGGCTTCGGCAATCGGAATCGACTTGGCGTTGGCCAGGGCACAGAAATCGCCGCCGGGGCAGCAGATGATGTCGGTCAACAGGCCGATGTTCGGGGTTGCGAAGCCGTGCTTGCGGCAGGCTTGCCAGAGGTCATACAGGTCGCTCTGGCGCACGTCGGCCAGCACCAGGTTCTGCTGGTGGGTAACGCGCAGTTCGCCGAAGCTGAACTGGTCGGCCAGGTCGGCAATGGCTTCAAGCTGCTTGTCGTCAGCATCGCCCGGGGCAACCGCGGTCGGTTTCAGCGACAGGGTGACGGCGGCGTAGCCCGGCACCTTGTGCGCCTGAACGTTGCGCATGGCCCAGTTGTTGAAGCCCTTTTCGGCTTCGCGCTTGGCCAGGTAGCCCGCATCGTCACCGCTGAACTGCTCGTAGGCAGGGGCGGAGAAGTGGCCGGCAACGCGATCCAGCTCCTGCTGGGTCAGGGTGGCCGGGCCATCCTTGGTGTGCGCCCATTCTGCGTTGACCTTTTCGGCAAACACTTCAGGGGTCAATGCCTTGACCAGAATCTTGATGCGCGCCTTGTACTTGTTGTCACGACGGCCATAGCGGTTGTACACACGCAGGATGGCATCGAGGTAGGTCAGCAGGTGCTGCCAAGGCAGGAACTCGCAGATCTGCGAGCCCACCATCGGGGTGCGGCCGAGGCCGCCACCAACCAGGACGCGGAAGCCGATTTCGCCAGCGGCGTTGCGCACGACGTTCAGACCAATGTCGTGTACGCCGATGGCGGCACGATCCGCCTCGGCGCCGTTGACTGCGATCTTGAACTTGCGCGGCAGGAAGGCAAATTCGGGATGGAAAGTGGACCACTGACGAATGATCTCGCACCACGGACGCGGATCGACCAGCTCATCTGCGGCAACGCCGGCAAATTGGTCGGTGGTGGTGTTGCGGATACAGTTGCCGCTGGTTTGAATGGCATGCATCTGCACTTCAGCCAGGTGGGCCAGAATGTCCGGCACATCCTCCAGGGCCGGCCAGTTGAACTGGACGTTCTGGCGGGTGCTGAAGTGAACATAGCCCTTGTCGTAGGTACGGGCGATGAAGGCCAGCTTGCGTACCTGCCGGGCGGAAATCAGCCCGTAGGGAATGGCAACGCGCAGCATTGGGGCGTAGCGCTGGACGTACAGGCCGTTCTGCAGTCGCAGCGGCAGGAACTCACTCTCGCTCAGCTCGCCTGCGAGAAAGCGGCGGGTCTGATCGCGGAACTGCTTTACGCGGTCCTCGACGATCTGCTGATCATATTCGTCGTAGATATACATACAGAAACCTGTTCATCGGGCACTGACGGCCCTTCGCTAGTCATGGCCCATCAGGCTTGGGCGGGCAGACAATAGCAGTTTTTGAATATGCACAAAAGGAATGTTTATCTATATCTTTAGATTGAAAATGCACATAGAAAACCGCCTTGTACGGCCCGGTACCATGGTCTTTACTGGGGGGTGACCATAACAATAATCAGGGGGCCAGGCCATGGCTGACCAGCAGTCACAGAACAACCAGTCTTCACTCGATGCGGTGGCATCGGTTGCGCTGATCGTTATCGTAGTGGTGGCGGCGGTATTCTGGGTAAGCGGCCAGTAGGTGCGCCGGATTCAGACTCCGGCGAGGTAGAGCACGAGCTTTACGACGCCCAGAACTACCATCACAAACAGCAGGGTAAAGGCCACGCCAAGGGCGATGAAATGGCTGGGTTTGCCCTTTGAGAAGTCGCGCTCCCTGGCGCGATTGCTCTGCACGCCCAAGGCCGCGGCAAGCACGCTCTGCAAGGTGTCGCGCAGGCGCATCGGTTCTTCGTGTTGTGGTTTGTCCCGTGAGTCGTTCATGCTGCCTCCACGTTATCCGTTCTCAGCAGCTTAGTCGCTCCTGCGCCTTGGCGCAGGTCAGATATCGATTGCGGCCCAGTGCCGTCTGCGCCACATGAAGGCAAATATCAGCGAGTTGATGCAGCGATAGACTGATTGCAGCAGCCAGACCGCCAGCAGCCCGCCCCCCAGCACCGGGCCAATCAGATAGGCGCAGGGCAGAAACAGCAGCCACTGACTGCCCATGTTGACGCCCATCACGGTGCGGCTTGCACCGGCCCCGAGCAACGCCTGGGTCAGTACCAGGGCAGTTGCATCCAGACTCATGCCCAGGCCCGTGATGCGCAGTGGCCATTCGCCGAGGGCGATCAGGTCTGCATCCGGGGTGAACAGGCCGAGAATCAGGTGCGGCGCCAGCCAGAAGGGCATGCCAAGCAGAAACAGGGTGCATGCTGCTACCCGCACCACGTCCCAACCCCAGCGATAGGCTTCCTCTGCATCATTCTGGCCCAGACTATGGCTTACCAGCGTGGTTGCGGCCATACCCAGGCCCACGCCGGGAAGGATGAGGAACAATGCCAGGTTGATCAGCACGTGGGCGATTGCCAGTTCGTCGGTGCCTATCTGGGCAATGATCCAGAACAACGTAGTGATACCGGTGGCAAAAAAGAATTGCTGCAGTGAGTTCGGCACCGCCAGCCGGAGCATGGCGCGGATGTCCCGCCAGCGGGGGCGGGCGCGCAGAAAGCCGTGTTTGCGGCCGCTGTAGAGGGTGGTGGCAAAGTAGAGCGCGCAGCCGATCAGCATAGCGATCGCCGTACCGGCGCCGGAGCCTTCGGCGCCCATCTCCGGCAGACCGAAGTGGCCGAAGATCAGGCCGTAGCTTATGCCAATGTTGGCCAGATGCATGATCACCAGGATCTGCAGATAGCGGCCGGCGTTGTGGATACCGTTCCAGTAGCCGCGGAACGCAAAGTTGGCGCCAACGGCTGCAATCGCCAGCACGCGCCACTGAAAATAATGGGTGCCGACCTCTATGACCGCCGGGTCGTCGGCCAGAAAACGGATGATGGCGTCAGCCTGGGTCCAGCCAATCAGCGTCAGGGGAATGGCCAGCAGCAGGGCGATCAGCAGGCCTTCATTCAGTGGTCCGGCGATCTCGCCGGTTGCGCCGGCGCCCTTGCGGCGGGCGACCATGGCCTGCACCCCGGCACCCAGGCCCATGACCAGCGCAACAGCCATGAAGTTGGCGTAGCTCCCCAGGCCGACGCCGGCCAGTGCCTCGCTGCCCAGGCTGCCGACCATGGCGGCATCAATCAGGTTGAGCAGGCTCTGGCTGAGCATGCCACCCATGATCGGCAGACCGAGGGTGGTGATGCGTGTCAGCCGCTCGCGCGCCGGCAGCAGGGCCATCGGCTCAGCGGTCGTAGTTCAGGTTCGGGGCGAGCCAGCGCTCGACACCGTCCAGCTCCTGCTGTTTGCGCTGACTGTAGCGCTCGACCTGATCGCGACCGATTTTGCCAACCGCAAAGTATTGGCTCTGCGGGTGCGAGAAGTACCAGCCGCTGACCGACGCCGCCGGGTACATGGCAAAGTGCTCGGTCAGGCTGACGCCGCATTGCTGTTGGGGGTCAAGCAGGCTGAACAGGGTGGCCTTTTCGGTGTGGTCCGGGCAGGCAGGGTAGCCCGGTGCCGGACGAATGCCGCGGTATTTTTCGCGGATCAGGTCATCGTTTGCCAACTTCTCGTCGTCGGCGTAGCCCCAGTAGGTCTTGCGCACCTGTTCGTGCAGCCATTCGGCGCAGGCTTCCGCCAGGCGGTCTGCCAGTGCCTTGACCATGATCGCGTTGTAGTCGTCGCCCTTGGCTTCGTATTCCCTGGCCATTTCCTCGGCGCCGATGCCGGCAGTGGTAATAAAACCGCCTACATAGTCGGTCTTGCCGCTGTTTTCAGGGGCGACAAAGTCGGCCAGCGACAGGTTGGGCTTGCCGTCCGGCTTGATGTTCTGCTGGCGCAGATGATGCAGGCGGGCGAGGGGGGCACCCTGCTCGTCGCGCAGCTGAATGTCGTCGCCATCGACCTGGTTGGCCGGCCAGAAGCCGAACAGGGCGCGGGCCGTCAGGCGCTTCTCTCGGATGATTTTTTCCAGCAGCGCCTGAGCATCGTTGAACAGCGAGGTGGCGGCTTCGCCAACCACGTCGTCCTGCAGGATGCGCGGGTATTTTCCGGCCAGGTCCCAGGCGATGAAGAACGGTGTCCAGTCGATGTACTCAGCCAGCGTGCGCAGGTCGATGTTGTCCAGCAGTTGGACGCCGTGTACGCGGGGGGCTGGCGGTGTGTAGTCGTTCCAGTCGAGCTGCAGGCGGTTGTCGAGCGCCTGCTGATAACTCAGGTATTCGGTACGGGCCGAGCGGTTGGCGGTGCGCTCACGCACCACCGCATAGTCTTCGCGAACCTGCTGGACATAGCCGCTCTTCAGCTCTTTGGACAGCAGTGATGTTGCGACACCGACCGCGCGCGAGGCGTCGGTCACGTAGACCACGGCGTCGTTCTGGTAGTGCGGCTCGATCTTGACTGCGGTATGGGCCTTTGAGGTGGTGGCGCCACCGATCATCAGCGGCAGGTGGAAGTCGCGACGCTGCATTTCGCGGGCAACGTGGACCATCTCGTCCAGCGACGGCGTGATCAGTCCGGACAGGCCGATGATGTCGCACTTTTCGTCGATGGCGGTCTGCAGGATCTTTTCCGCCGGGACCATCACGCCCAGATCAACCACGTCATAGCCGTTGCAGCCGAGCACCACGCCAACGATATTCTTGCCGATGTCATGTACGTCGCCCTTGACCGTAGCCATGAGGATCTTGCCCTTGGCCTCGGGGGTGTCGCCTTTTTCTTCCTCGATGAACGGAATCAGATGGGCAACGGCCTGTTTCATGACGCGGGCCGATTTGACCACCTGCGGCAGGAACATCTTGCCGGAACCGAACAGGTCGCCGACTACGTTCATGCCGGCCATCAAGGGGCCTTCAATGACCTCGATCGGGCGCGCGCAGGCCTGCCTGGCCAGCTCGGTATCCTCGACGATCCAGGTCGTGATGCCTTTGACCAGCGAGTGCTCAAGGCGTTTTTCAACCGGCCAGCTGCGCCATTCCTCGTTTTCGGCTTCCTTGACGCTGCCGTCGCCCTTGAACTGATCGGCAATCGCCAGCAGCGCTTCGGTTGCTTCCGCAGTCCGGTTGAGCACCACGTCTTCCACCCGGTCACGCAGCAGCGGCGGAATCTCGTCGTAAATCTCCAGCTGGCCGGCATTGACGATACCCATGCTCAGGCCGTTGCGGATGGCGTAATAGAGGAACACCGAGTGAATGGCTTCGCGTACCGGGTTGTTGCCACGGAACGAGAACGAGACGTTGGATACGCCCCCTGAACTCAATGCGTAGGGCAGGTTGTCACGGATATAGGCACAGGCGTTGATGAAATCGACGGCGTAGTTGTTGTGCTCTTCGATGCCGGTGGCCACGGCGAAGATGTTCGGGTCGAAGATGATGTCTTCCGGCGGGAAGCCGACTTCGTTGACCAGAATGTCGTAGCTGCGCTGACATATTTCGGTTTTGCGTGCTTCTGTGTCTGCCTGGCCCTTTTCGTCGAAGGCCATCACCACGACCGCAGCGCCGTAGCGCTTGCACAGGCGAGCGTGCTGCTTGAATTGTTCAACACCTTCCTTCATGGAAATGGAGTTGACGATGCCCTTGCCCTGGATGCACTTGAGGCCCGCTTCGATGACTTCCCATTTTGAGGAGTCGATCATGATCGGCACACGGGAGATGTCCGGCTCGGAGGCGATCAGATTCAGGAACCGTACCATCGCCGCCTTGGAGTCGAGCATGCCCTCGTCCATGTTGATGTCGATGATCTGGGCGCCGGCTTCGACCTGCTGCTGGGCCACTTCCAGCGCTTCGGCGTAGTTCTCTTCGCGGATCAGGCGGGCGAACTTGGCGCTGCCGGTAATGTTGGTGCGTTCGCCGACGTTAACGAACAGCGAGTTGCGATCGATGGTGAACGGCTCCAGGCCTGACAGGCGGCAGGCACGAGGGATGTCGGGAATGACGCGCGGTGGATACTTCGCAACCGCTTCGGCGATGGCCTGGATGTGGCCGGGGGTTGTACCGCAGCAGCCGCCGATAATGTTCAGGAAGCCTGCAGCGGCAAATTCCTCGACCACGACAGCCATCTGCGCCGGAGTTTCGTCGTATTCACCAAACTCGTTCGGCAGGCCGGCATTGGGGTGCGCGGATACGTGGGTGCCGGCCTTGTTCGACAGCTCTTCCAGATAGGGGCGCAGTTCTTTGGCGCCAAGGGCGCAGTTAAGGCCAACGGAGATCGGGTTGGCGTGGCGCACCGAGTTCCAGAATGCCTCGGTGGTCTGGCCGGACAGGGTGCGGCCGGAGGCGTCGGTGATGGTGCCGGAAATCATGATCGGCAGTTCGACGCCATCTTCCTCGAACACTTGCTGAACCGCAAAGATCGCAGCCTTGGCGTTCAGGGTGTCGAAGATGGTCTCGATCAGGATCAGGTCGGCGCCGCCTTCGATCAGGCCGCGGGTAGCCTCGGTGTAGTTCTCGACCAGCTCGTCAAAGGTGACGTTACGATAACCGGGGTCGTTGACGTCCGGTGAAATGGAGCAGGTGCGGCTGGTCGGGCCGAGTACGCCGGCGACAAAGCGCGGGCGATCCGGCGTTTCTGCTGTCTTGGCATCGCAAACCTGGCGGGCAACCCGTGCGCCGGCGACGTTCAGTTCGTACGCCAGTTCCTGCATGCCGTAATCAGCCTGGGAGATGCGCGTGGCGTTGAAGGTATTGGTTTCGATGATGTCGGCGCCTGCGTCCAGATACGCCTTTTCGATCTCGGCAATGACCTCCGGTTTGCTCAGCAGCAGCAGGTCATTGTTGCCCTTGACGTCGCTTGGCCAGTCCGCAAAACGCGCGCCCCGGTAGTCCTGTTCCTCCAGCTTGTAGCTCTGGATCATTGTCCCCATGCCGCCATCAAGGATCAGAATGCGCTGCTGCAGTGCTGTACGCAGGGCGGTCAGGCGGGTGCTACGGTCAGACATGGGTACTCCGAAATGGCGCGCTGAAAAGCCGCAAAGCATATCACGGAGCGCGGGCAGGCTGAATCTCTGTGCGCTGACGGTAATAACCAAGCAAAAAGGTAGGGCTTTATTCGTGCTGCCGCATCCCTTACACTTGCACCCTCTGGTCATTGAGCAAGAGGCATTTCATGGCAGGCATTATCTTTACCAAGGCAGCAGAAGAGTATTTGGCTGATCTGCTGTCAAAGCAGGACACCGAGGGTGTCGGCATCCGGGTGTTTATCACGCAGCCGGGCACGCCCTACGCGGAGACCTGTATCGCCTACTGCAAACCTGGTGAAGAGAAGCCCGAGGACCGCCTGCTGGCGCTGGAGTCCTTCCGTGTCTGGATCGATGCGGTCAGTGAGCCTTTTCTGGAGGAGGCGCTCGTTGACTTCGCCACCGACCGCATGGGCGGTCAACTGACCATCAAGGCACCAAACGCCAAGGTGCCGATGGTCAACGATGACAGCCCGTTGAACGACCGAATCAACTATCTGCTGCAGACTGAAATCAATCCGGGGCTGGCCAGCCACGGTGGTGAGGTCAAGCTGATCGATGTTGTCGAGGGCGGTATTGCCATTCTGCAGTTTGGCGGCGGTTGTCAGGGCTGCGGCATGGTGGACGTGACCCTCAAGGAAGGCATTGAGAAAACCATGATCGCGCGGATTCCGGAGATTAACGGGGTGCGTGACGCTACCGACCACTCGGTAACCGAAAACGCCTACTACTGAGCACGACTTGTCTTTCCTCGCCTGACTGGCGCTATACTGCCTGAACCGGGCTGGCATCCTGCCAGTCCCTGAGTTTACGGTTTGGCGAGGCGAGTTATGGCAGGGGTACTGGATACGGTCGATCAGCGGACTCGCCTGGTAGGCGAGAACCGGCTGGAAATATTGCTGTTTCAGCTGGCCGGCCCCCAGCTGTTTGCCCTCAACGTGTTCAAGATTCGCGAAGTGCTCACGCTGCCGGCTCTGACTCAGATGCCGCAGCGCCATCCGCACGTCGTTGGTGTGATTCATCTGCGTGGACAGACCATTCCGGTCATTGATCTCTCCGGAGCCATTGGCCTTCAGCCGCAGAAGGCCGAACCCGACAGCACCATCATCGTGACCGAATACAACCTGTCGGTTCAGGCTTTCCTGGTGCGCACGGTGGACCGTATTCTCAATCTCAACTGGGACGCCGTGCAGCCCCCGCCGCGGGGTGCAGGTCGCGCGCATTATCTGACCGCCATTACCCGTCTGGAGAATATGCGGCTGGTTGAAATCATCGACGTGGAAAAAGTGCTGGCCGAGATCGTGCCGTTCAATACCCGTGTCAGTGATGCGCTGCTGGAGGATCCGCTGCTGGAGCGTGCTCGCGGACGTGAGGTGCTGGTAGTGGATGACTCTCCGACCGGCGTAAATCAGGTGCGCGACACGCTGGCCCAGCTGGACCTGAAACTGCATGTGGCAACGGATGGTCTGAAAGCCCTGAAGATGCTCAAAGCCTGGGTTGATGCGGGTGAAGACATCAACGAGCGGCTGCTGATGGTGATTACCGACGCGGAAATGCCGGAGATGGACGGCTACCGCCTGACCACCGAGATTCGCCAGGATCCGCGCCTGAAGAACCTCTACGTGGTGCTGCACACCTCCCTGTCTGGCAATTTCAACAAGGCGATGGTCGAGAAGGTGGGCTGTGACGGATTTCTGTCCAAGTTCCAACCTGATCAACTGGTAGAAACCGTGCGCACGCGCCTGCAGCTTCTCGACGCCTGAGCCATTGCGGTGGACACGCCTTCGGCTTAGGCCACCCTGCGCATCATGGGGGCGTAGCGCCCCCAACCCTTTGGCATCCTTACGGTTCCAGATAGCGCTCGTGCTGTTCCATCACCGGTTGCTGAATGCCGAGTTTCTGGCCGTAGATCACCGCGTAGCTCAGCACGCTCTGCACATACTTGCGGGTTTCATCAAACGGGATGGATTCGATCCAGACATCGGCGGGCAGGCTGCCCATGCCCCGTGTCCACTGGCGCACGCGCCCCGGGCCGGCATTGTAGGCGGCAGACGCGAGGACGCGATTGCCACGGAACTGCTGGCTGAGACCGGACAGATAGGCGGCGCCCAGTGCGATATTGCGTTCCGGGATCAGCGCGTCGTGGTTGCCTGAATAGGGAATGGCGTAGCGACGTGCAGTTTCCCGTGCAGTAGCGGGCATCAGTTGCATCAAGCCCATGGCGCCGGCATGCGAGCGGGCGTCGGCCATGAAGGCGCTTTCCTGGCGGGTGATGGCGTAGACCCAGGTGGAGTTGATCTGGCGCGCACGGGCCTGATCCTGAATCGGTTGCTGGTAGGCCATCGGGAAGCGGATATCCAGATCGTCCCAGTACTGCGCCTGGCTGACTCCACGGATGGCCGGAAAGTACCAGGCCATGTCGTTTGCCAGCACCGCCTGGGCAATCAGTTGCTCGCGATTGAAGCGTTCGCCGGCGTGATACCACTCCCGCCGGGCGCTGATAACGTCGTTGCGATCGAGGAACTCGCGGGCACGCAGGATGCCCGGATCCTGTTGCACGCTGCGCATTACCTCGTCGGCGACACTGGCGCGCTGGTGATTGAGGGCGTAGGGCTGGCGGGCACGCTCGGCGGCCAGGAATCCGTAAAAGTCCCGTTCCTGGGCGAGTGACTTGTATTCGCTGACCAGCTCACCGGCGGAGCTGGAGGACAGCTGGGTGCTGCGCAGGCGCCAGTAGCGCCAGCGGCTCTGTTCGGCCAGTGACGCCGGCAGCTGTTCAGTCAGCTGTCGGGCGGTATCCCATTGGCGGGTGCGCAAGGCCAGTCGCACACGCCATTCGCTGACATCGTCGTCCTGCATGCGTGGATCGTTGGCGGCCATGAACGGCAGCGCCGCCGGGTCGATCTTCTTGGCCAGACGCACGCCAATGTCACGGGTGATGGCCAGGCGGTCTTCGTCGCTGTACGGCAGGTCGCGGTAATGTGGCCACAGGGCGAGGGCCCCACTGGCGTCGTCACGGCCCATGCGGCGCAGCGAGACTGTGGCGATATCTGCCATCTTGCTGGCCGGCAGGCCCCGGTAGCGGTCGGCATCGGCCAGTTTGGCCGGCTGGGTAGCAGTGTCGACAAACAGGGTCGCCAGTGCCTGATTCTGTTGCATCAGTTTGGTCAGATAGCGCGCCAGCGCGTCCTGTCGGTAGAGCAGGGCGAGTCGAATACGCTGCCAGACGATCTCGTCCGTCAGGCCGCCAGCGGCGCGCCAGCGCTCAAACAGGGGGTCGCAGGCATTGGGCTGAGAGCGGCCAACCGTCCAAAGCGTGCGGGCCTGCTGCATGGCGCCGGCGCGGTCGCCCAGGTCCCATTGGTGCATGGCGCGTCGACAGTCCTGGCTGGCGTTTCTGTCGCCGGGCAGGTAGTGCTGATCGAACAGTGCCCACTTGCCCTCACTGGCCAGCCGGGTCAGCCAGCGGTCCTTGAGTCGTGCGACAAACGGCAGGTCGCTGTGCTCGGTAACGAATCGGGCCAGATCTTCGTCTGATGCGCTGGCAAAGGTCTGATTCAGATAGGCCTGGCGCACATAGGGGTAAAGAATGTAGCTGCGCAGACCGGGTTCGAGCTGCTGGAACACGGCCCACTGCTGCTTTTCTATGCTGACGAGGGCCCGGTCATAGGCCAGTCGCTGACTTTCGATGCGACCGTCGGCGTGCGACAGCGCGGGCAGCAGCAGAGCGCTGATGACGATAAGGGTGTGACGAAGAGCGAAGCGGGTTTGGTAACGCATGATGATCCTGCCGCAGGGCGGTGTAGCGCGATTGAACGTCAGCTGCTCGTCGCGAGTGCGACGGACGACAAGGCTGTTGCTACAGCTTAGCGGTTTGCCTGATATCGGCATAGGGGGAAGCGGGCACTTGCTCGGTTCCGCTCGCAGCGGGCATGTGGAATTAATCAGTGCTTCCTTAATCAAACGCCGGGTGGCGGTTATGTGTTGCCGCCGCACAGGGTAGAATGTCCGGCTTGATAGCCAACAGGTGAGTTATGCCGCTGCTTTCGTTTTCCGATGTATCTCTGGCCTACGGGCTCAATCCGCTGCTGGATAAAGTGGGCTTTCAGCTCGATCGTGGCGAGCGGGTCTGCCTGATTGGTCGCAACGGTGCGGGTAAATCCAGCCTGTTTCGCCTGGTGACCGGTGAGCAGACAGCCGACGAAGGCGAGATCTGGTTTGCCCCGGGATTGAAGGTGGGGCAGTTGCCGCAGGAGCTGCCGGCGGCCGATGACAAGACCGTCTATGACGTGGTGGCGTCCGGTCTGGCTGGTGTCGGTGAGCTGCTTGCCGAGTATCATCATCTGATCTCCGGTGATATGGGTGACGCCGAGCTGGCGCGGCTGGAGAAGGTGCAGGGGCAGTTGGAGGCGAAGGACGGTTGGCGTCTTGATCAACTGGTCGATACCACCCTGACCCGGCTCGGATTGCCGGCCGACAAGCAGATGTCGGAGCTCTCCGGTGGCTGGCGCCGCCGGGTGCTGCTGGCGCAGGCGCTGGTGGCAGAGCCGGACGTGCTGCTGCTGGACGAACCGACCAACCACCTGGATATTCATACCATCGCCTGGCTGGAAAGCGTGCTGCTGGAGTTCCGTGGTGCGGTGCTGTTTATCACCCACGACCGGGCATTCCTGCAGGCCTTGGCGACCCGCATTCTTGAGCTGGATCGCGGTCAGCTGATTGATTGGCAGGGTGACTATCGCAGCTTCCTGGAGCACAAGGAGCAGCAGCTGGCAGCCGAAGCGACAGCCAATGCGTTGTTCGACAAGAAGCTGGCGCAGGAAGAGGTCTGGATTCGTCAGGGCATCAAGGCCCGCCGTACCCGTAACGAAGGCCGTGTGCGCGCGCTCAAGGCGATGCGCGAAGAGCGTGCCCAGCGTATTGAGCGTCAGGGCAAGGCGAGCTTTCAGCTGGAAACTGCCGAGGCGTCCGGCAAGCGGGTTATTGAGGTCGAGAATGTCAGCTTTGCCTGGCCTGGCCGCGCGCCGCTGGTGCGTGACCTGTCGCTTAATGTGATTCGCGGGGATCGGATCGGTCTGATCGGCAACAACGGTTCCGGCAAAAGTACCCTGCTCAAGCTGCTGCTGGGGCAGTTGCAGCCAACCAGTGGCCGCATTCATAGCGGCACGCGGCTGGAGGTCGCCTACTTCGATCAGTTGCGTGATCAGCTCGATCCGGAAAAGACCGTGATCGACAATATTTCCGAAGGGCGCGACTTCATCGAGATCAATGGCGATCGCCGCCACATAATCAGCTATCTCGGGGACTTTCTGTTCTCTGCCGAGCGCGCCCGTACGCCGGTCAAGGCACTGTCCGGTGGCGAACGCGCAAGGCTGCTGCTGGCGCGCTTGTTCAGCAAGCCCGCCAACCTGCTGGTGCTCGATGAGCCGACCAACGATCTCGACGTGGAAACCCTGGAACTGCTGGAAGAAGTGCTCGCCGGTTTCGACGGCACCGTGCTGATCGTCAGCCACGACCGGGCGTTTCTGGATAACGTGGTCACCAGCAGTCTGGTGTTTGAAGGTCAGGGCAGGGTGCGTGAGTATGTCGGCGGCTATGCCGACTGGCTGCGGCAGGGCGGCAGTGTTGACCAACTCGCGGAGTGGGGTGAAAAGGCGCAGCCCCAGAGTGCGCCTGTTGCCGAGCCGACCCCTGAGCCGGTTCCGGCAGCACCGGCAGCAGCCGCCAAGCCCAAACTCAGCTACAAGTTGCAGCGCGAACTGGATGGCTTGCCTGCGGTGCTGGAAAAGCTGGAAGCGGAGCTGGAAGCCTTGCAGGTGCAGGTCGGTGATCCCGATTTCTACCTGCAGTCCCATGAGGTGACTGCCCCGGTGCTGGCGGCAGTGGAAGCCAAACAGGCCGAACTGGACGCCGCCATGGATCGCTGGGCGGAGCTGGAGGATATGGCGGGCGGCTAAGCCATCTCGCTCTGGCTACAAGCTACAAGCTACAAGCTACAAGCTACAAGCTACAAGCTACAAGCTACAAGCTACAAGCTACAAGCGAGGGAAGGCTGTCTTCCGGGTTTCTCCTGCAGCTTGAGGCTTGTGGCTTGCAGCTCCCGCAGGGGCGCTAGCCCTTCTTCCCCAGCCGCACGGCGATCACGTCGCAGGGCGCGCCGTGCAGTACGTCGTTGGCGGTTGAACCCAGCAGCAGCGCCAGGCCGTGGCGGCCGTGGCTGCCTACGACGATAAGGTCACAATCCTGCTCGGTGGCGACCCGGTGGATTTCCTGGCGCGGATGGCCGAAGGCAATCTGCAGCTGTTCTTCAGGCAGGCCGTAATCCGCAGCAAACAGCTGCATGCGCTCCTTTGCCTGCTCGAACTGCTGTTGCTGCAGCATCGACAGGTCCATGGGTACATCTCCGCCGTATGCCATTGCCAGCGGTTCTACCACGTGCAGCAATGACAGTTTTGCATTCAGGGCTTTGGCCAGCTGCAGAGCGTGGTCAGCGACAGCGCGGCACTCTTCGATCAGGTCAACCGCGACCAGCACGTGTTTGTACAGCATCGGCTCTTTCTCCTTTTTTGCAGCGATACTAGCAGTCTTGTCGAGCAAGGTGCAGCCCGTTTCTTCGAGGGCTTCCGCGGCTGCCTGGCGAACCTCGTCTATTCTCAGCATAGCGCCGATCAGGGCGTTGATGCAGACTGTTTCCGTCCGTTTTTTCATGGCCTGGCGGCAGCCGCGACTGCTGTGGAGACGGGTTTTTTGCTGCAGGCTGCATTGCTTGAAGAGAAAGTTGATGGTCTGGTTTGGAATTGGGTGTTCTTTTTATCTAATTGTTTTTAAAGAATTTATTTGTTGTTTTGTTGGGGGGAGACAGCTATTTTGGCGGCGCTGATGCCGCCCCCCAATTGACAACAGGGCTGAATTCAAAGAAGGTGTGCGCACCCGAATCAAACGGTCGTATGAATTTTTTGATTCAGCGTGTCCCCCGATTATCGGGATCGTTCATGACACTGGCAGGCGACGTGTCGGCAAAGAGACGTGGCTGGCCGGTGTTTCTCATGTGCTTTTCATAGCGTGGAGATCAGTTGATGATTTACGAAGGTAAAGCCATCACGGTTCAAGGCCTTGAAGACGGCATCGTCGAGCTCAGATTTGATCTGCAGGGCGAGTCGGTCAACAAGTTCAACAGCGCCACTCTGTCCGAGCTGCAGGCGGCGGTAGAGGCCATCCAGAACAATGCCGATGTCACCGGCGTTGTTGTCACCAGCGGCAAGGACGTTTTCATCGTCGGCGCCGACATCACCGAATTCGTTGGTACGTTCAAGCTGCCGGAAGAAGATCTGGTTGCCGGAAACCTGGAAGCCAACAAGATCTTCAACGCATTTGAAGACCTGAACGTTCCCACCGTTGCTGCCATCAATGGCATCGCGCTGGGTGGTGGTCTGGAAATGTGTCTGGCTGCCGATTTCCGTGTCATGGCCGCCAGCGCCAAGATCGGTCTGCCGGAGGTCAAGCTGGGTATCTACCCGGGCTTCGGCGGCACCGTTCGCCTGCCGCGCCTGATCGGCGTGGACAACGCCATCGAGTGGATCTGCGGCGGTACCGAGCAGCGTGCCGACAAGGCTCTGAAAGCCGGTGCAGTTGATGCGGTTGTTGCCGATGACCAGCTCAAGGCGGCTGCCATTGACGTGATCAAGCGTGCCATCGCCGGCGAGCTGGACTACAAGGCCAAGCGTCAGCCCAAACTGGAAAAGGTCAAGCTGAACACCATCGAGCAGATGATGGCGTTTGAAACCTCCAAGGGTTTCGTCGCCGGTCAGGCTGGCCCGAACTACCCGGCCCCGGTTGAAGCGATCAAGACCATCCAGAAGGCCGCCAACCACGGCCGTGAAAAGGCGCTGGAAATTGAAGCTGCCGGTTTTGCCAAGCTGGCCAAGACCTCTGTTGCTGCCAGCCTCGTTGGTCTGTTCCTGAACGATCAGGTGCTCAAGCACAAAGCCAAGAAGTACGACAAGCAGGCTGGTGATGTGAAGCTGGCTGCCGTGCTGGGCGCAGGCATCATGGGTGGCGGTATCGCCTACCAGTCTGCCGTCAAGGGCACTCCGATCCTGATGAAGGATATCCGCGAGGAAGGCATCCAGCTGGGTCTGGACGAAGCCTCCAAGCTGCTGGGCAAGCGTGTTGCCAAAGGCCGCATGAAGCCTGAGCAAATGGCCAAGGCGCTGAATGCCATCCGTCCGACCATGTCTTACGGCGACTTCAAGGAAGTTGACCTGGTGGTTGAAGCGGTTGTCGAGAATCCGAAGGTCAAGCACGCGGTGCTGGCAGAAGTGGAAGGTCAGGTAACGGAAGACACCATCATCACTTCCAATACCTCGACTATCTCCATCACCTATCTGGCCGAGGCGCTCAAGCGTCCGGAGAACTTCTGCGGCATGCACTTCTTCAACCCGGTACACATGATGCCGCTGGTTGAGGTTATCCGTGGCGCGAAGTCCAGCGACAAAGCGGTTGCCACCACTGTTGCCTACGCCAAGAAGATGGGCAAGACCCCGGTTGTGGTCAACGACTGCCCCGGCTTCCTGGTCAATCGTATCCTGTTCCCGTATTTCGGTGGCTTTGCTCGCCTGATCGGCATGGGTGCCGACTTCCAGCGCGTTGACAAGGTCATGGAAAAGTTTGGCTGGCCGATGGGCCCGGCTTACCTGATGGACGTTGTCGGCATGGACACCGGTCACCACGGCCGTGACGTCATGGCTGAAGGCTACCCGGACCGTATGGCCGACAAGACCCGCACCGCTGTTGACGTCATGTACGACGCCGGCCGCCTGGGTCAGAAGACCGGCAGCGGCTTCTATGCCTACGAGATGGACAAGAAGGGCAAGCCGAAGAAGGTTGTCGACGCCAAGGCTTATGAACTGCTGAAAGAAGTGGTTCTGGAGCAGCGCGAGTTCACCGACGAGGAAATCATCGAAATCATGATGGTTCCGCTGTGCCTGGAAACCGTACGCTGCCTGGAAGATGGCATCGTCGAGTCCGCGGCTGACGCAGATATGGGTCTGGTCTACGGTATCGGCTTCCCGCCCTTCCGTGGTGGCGCCCTGCGTTACATCGACACCATCGGCGTGGCCGAGTTTGTTGCCATTGCTGATAAATACGCCGAGTTCGGCGCCATGTACGCACCGACTGAAAAGCTGCGTGAAATGGCGAAGAACGGTCAGAAATTCTTCGGTTAACCGCGGAACGTACAGAGCGAGAGTAAATCTATGAGCCTGAATCCGAGAGACGTCGTAATTGTCGATTTCGGCCGCACCCCGATGGGCCGTTCCAAGGGCGGCATGTATCGCAACGTGCGTGCTGAAACCCTGTCCGCCAACCTGATTACCGGCGTACTGGCACGTAACCCGAAGATCGATCCGGCAGAAGTCGAAGATGTGATCTGGGGCTGTGTAAACCAGACCCTGGAGCAGGGTTGGAACATCGCACGCATGGCGTCGCTGATGACCCCGATTCCGCACACCAGTGCCGCGCAAACCGTCAGCCGTCTGTGTGGTTCGTCCATGAGTGCGCTGCACACCGCTGCTCAGGCGATCATGACCGGTAACGGTGATGTGTTCGTCGTCGGTGGCGTCGAGCACATGGGTCACGTTGGCATGATGCACGGTGTTGATCCGAACCCGGCACTGTCGCTGTACGCTGCCAAGGCGTCCGGCATGATGGGTCTGACTGCTGAAATGCTGGGCAAGATGCATGGCATCACCCGCGAGCAGCAGGACGCCTTCGGTGAGCGTTCTCACCGTCTGGCGCACAAGGCCACCGTCGAAGGTAACTTCAAGGATGAAATCATCCCGATGGAAGGCCATGACGAGAACGGCTTCCTGCGGGTGTTCACCGAGGACGAAACCATTCGCCCGGAAACCACCATCGAGAGCCTGGCTGCCCTGCGCCCGGCGTTCAACCCGAAAGGCGGTACCGTCACTGCGGGTACCTCCTCGCAGATCACTGACGGCGCTTCCTGCATGATCGTGATGTCTGCCGAGCGCGCCCAGGCCCTGGGTCTTGAGCCGCTGGCGGTCATTCGCTCCATGGCGGTTGCCGGTGTTGATCCGGCGATCATGGGTTACGGTCCGGTACCGTCCACCAAGAAGGCACTGCAGCGCGCCGGCCTGACCATGGATGACGTCGACTTCGTTGAACTGAACGAAGCCTTCGCTGCCCAGGCACTGCCGGTCCTGAAAGACCTGAAGCTGCTGGACAAGATGGACGAGAAAGTGAACCTGCACGGCGGTGCGATCGCCCTGGGTCACCCGTTTGGCTGCTCCGGTGCACGTATCTCCGGTACTCTGCTGAACGTCATGAAACAGAACGGCGGCACTATCGGTATCTCTACCATGTGCGTTGGTCTGGGTCAGGGTATCACCACAGTCTTCGAGCGTGTCTGAAGCCTGCAGGTGGTAGCGAAAGCCGAGGCCTTGTGCCTCGGCTTTTTTATTGATGCTGACACTGGATACAGAGGAGGGCAGTAATGCGTCCGGGACGTTATCGGCACTATAAAGGAAAGGACTATCAGGTCATCGGTCTGGCGCGGCACTCGGAGACCGAGGAGCCGCTCGTCGTGTATCGAACCCTGTACGGCGACTTCGACCTCTGGGTAAGACCGCTGGCCATGTTCAACGAAGTGGTCGAGGTTGACGGCGAGTCACATCCGCGCTTTACCTTTATCAGCGAAGACGTGTAGGCTCTGGCCCCTCCAGCCCATCCGGCAGTTTGCCGTGTGATGTGGCTGAGTCGCCAGTTTCGAGTTCAGTTCGGGTCAGGAAAAAAAGTATCCATGGGAAAAGCACTGGTCATTGTGGAGTCGCCAGCCAAGGCCAAGACAATCAACAAGTATCTCGGTAACGAGTATGTGGTGAAGTCGAGTATCGGCCATATTCGCGACCTGCCCACCAGCGGCAGTGGCAAGACCGAAAGCAAACCCAGGGGTGGGCGCAAGACCGCTGCCAGCGAGCAGGAAAAGCAGCAGAAAGCCAGGGCGCAACTGGTCAAGCGCATGGGTGTCGATCCGGAGAACGACTGGAAGGCCCACTACGAAATTCTGCCCGGCAAGGAAAAGGTCGTCGACGAGCTGCGTCGTCTGGCCAAGGACGCCGACACCGTCTATCTCGCAACGGACTTGGACCGCGAAGGGGAAGCCATCGCCTGGCACCTGCGCGAGAGCATCGGTGGCGACGATTCACGCTACAAGCGCGTGGTGTTCAACGAAATCACCAAAAAGGCTATCCAGGAGGCGTTCTCGCAGCCTGGTGAGCTGGATATGAACCGTGTCAATGCCCAGCAGGCGCGTCGTTTCCTTGATCGCGTGGTGGGTTATATGGTTTCGCCGCTGTTGTGGCAGAAGATTGCTCGCGGGCTTTCTGCTGGCCGCGTGCAGTCGGTGGCGGTCAAGCTGATCGTTGATCGTGAGCGCGAAATCCGTGCCTTTGTGCCTGAGGAGTTCTGGGAGGTGCATGCGCGCCTGAACACGCCCAAGGCAGAAAGTGTCCGCTTCGAGGTGGTCAAGCAGAACGGTGAGACCTTCCGCCCGACCAACAAGGCGCAGACCGATGCCGCGCTGGCGGTGCTTGAAAAGGCGGCCTACAAGGCGGTCAAGCGTGAGGACAAGCCGACCAGCTCGCGTCCGAATGCGCCCTTTATTACCTCCACACTGCAGCAGGCTGCCAGTACGCGCCTGGGTTTCAGTGTGAAGAAAACCATGATGATGGCCCAGCGTCTCTACGAGGCGGGTTACATCACCTATATGCGTACCGACTCGACCAATCTGTCGGCGGATGCCATTGCGATGGCGCGCAGCTATATCGAAAGCAACTTTGGCGACGCCTACCTGCCGGAAAAGCCGAACCTGTACAGCAGCAAGGAAGGCGCGCAGGAAGCACACGAAGCCATCCGTCCTTCCGACGTCAAGCTCAAGCAGACCGATCTCAAGGGCATGGAGCGCGATGCTGAACGTCTGTATGAGTTGATCTGGCGTCAATTTGTGGCGTGTCAGATGACGCCGGCCAAGTACCTGTCGACCAGTATCCAGGTAGCCGCTGGCGAGTTTGAGTTGCGTGCCAAGGGCCGCATTCTCAAGTTTGACGGCTATACCCGGGTGATGCCGCAGCAGGGCAAGGGCGGCGAAGACGAGGTGTTGCCGGAGATCAAGGTTGATGATGTGCTGGCGCTGCAGGGCCTGGACCCCAAGCAGCACTTCACCAAGCCGCCGGCGCGCTACGCCGAAGCCAGCCTGGTCAAGGAGCTGGAAAAACGCGGCATTGGCCGCCCTTCGACCTATGCGTCGATTATTTCCACGATTCAGGATCGTGGCTACGTGACCCTGAATAACCGCCGGTTCTACGCCGAGAAGATGGGCGATATCGTTACCGAGCGCCTGAACGAGAGCTTCCCGAACCTGATGGACTATGGCTTTACCGCGAAGATGGAGGAGTCACTGGATGACGTCGCTCACGGTGAAGTGCTGTGGAAGCAGGTGCTGAATAATTTCTATGCCGATTTCAGTGCCAAGTTGAGTGCCGCCTCTGCGTCTGGTGAAGATAAGGGGATGCGCGCGAATCAGCCGACGATGACCGATATCCCGTGTCAGGATTGTGGTCGACCGATGATGATTCGTACGGCCTCGACGGGTGTGTTCCTCGGCTGTTCCGGTTATGCCCTGCCACCGAAAGAGCGTTGCAAGGCGACCATTAACCTGGTGCCGGGCAATGAAGTGGCGGCAGATGACGAAGAAGGCGAGTCTCGCGTGCTGCGTGGCAAGCATCGTTGCGCTATCTGCGGCACCGCGATGGACAGTTATCTGATCGACGAGCGGCGCAAGTTGCATGTCTGTGGTAACAACCCGGATTGCTCGGGTTTCGAGATCGAGACAGGTCAGTTCAAGATCAAGGGCTATGACGGTCCAACCCTTGAGTGCGACAAGTGCGGCAGCGAAATGCAGCTCAAGACTGGCCGTTTCGGCAAGTATTTCGGCTGTACCAACAGCGAGTGCAAGAACACCCGCAAGCTGCTGCGTAACGGTGAGGCCGCGCCGCCGAAAGCGGATCCGGTGCCGATGCCGGAACTCAAGTGTGAAAAGGTTGATGATGTATACGTACTGCGCGACGGTGCTTCCGGCCTGTTCCTGGCTGCAAGCCAGTTCCCGAAAAACCGGGAAACCCGGGCGCCTCTGGTCAAGGAGCTGATTCCGCACAAGGCGGAGATTGATCCGAAATACCACTTCCTGCTGGATGCGCCGGTGGCTGATCCTGACGGCAATCCGACTGTCGTGCGCTACAGCCGCAAGACCAAGGAGCAGTACGTGCAGACCGAAGTTGAGGGCAAGCCCACAGGGTGGCGGGCTTTCCATGATGGCAAGCAGTGGTCGGTGGATGACGGCCGCAGCAAGAAGGCCAAGCGGTAAGGCAGGCAACCATGGCTAATGAAGTCTATACCCGCACCAATCAGGCGTTGTATTTTGCCCGCCGTGCGATCGAGTCCTGGCAGCAGGCAGAGCAGAGCGACGCGATCGATGCACTGACGCAGGCGCAGTATCATCGTGAGCATGCGGTTTTTCATCTCTACCGGGGCGTATTGGCGCTGATTCATGAGGTGGCAGACCGGTACCGCTGGCCGCTGGTTGATGCGCGTCAGGTCGAATCGGTGCTGGTACCCGCGGTAGTCAGTCGGTTTCCCGGTCCCGAGCTGGCGGAACTCACCGAGCTGGCTGACAGCGCTGGTACCTGGCTGGCCGGTGTCATTGCCGCCTGGCAGCGATTGCAGGCACCGCCGCAGCCGGTCGACAACTCGACCAACTCGCTGATTGCCACCAGTGCCACGCCGGTCACCGAGTGGACCAGTGTGCAAGCCGAGGAAGTCCTGCAGGAGGTTTCCCGTCGCGTACGTGCCTATCGCGACGGCATGCAGGAATGGTGAAGGCGGGATCGCGGATGCCGTGAGTACGGCGCTGTGTTACACTGCGCGCAGTTCAGACAGGAGATATCCGCAATGCCTTCACCCTTCCTTGAAATCGTCGAGCTCGCCAATGGCAAGGTTGCTCTGCGCCGTTCCGACGAAGAGGGTGAGCCGTTGGTGGTGATCGAGTTTTCCCGCGATGCGCGGGAATATCTGCAGGAAAGCTATATTGAAGTTGCCAAGGCGATGATCAGTGCCGGCATGCAGGCCGCTGGCCAGATGATGGATGAGGATGACGACGGCGACGCCATCCCTGAAAGCCGTGTCCTGCATTAATCGACACCGCGATAGTTCAAAGGCCAGCATTGAGCTGGCCTTTTTTGTATCTGTTTTCAGCCCAGATGGACGTTCAGGCTGTGGCAGCGGCCGGCCTGGGCCGCTCGTTCCAGGCGCGGGGCAATGCAGCTGTCGTGATCAAGCCAGCTGACAACGGTATGGCTGCCGCCCATCCTGAGCAGGTCGCAGCAGAGTTTGAGGCTGTCCATGCCGGCCTTGGAGCGCACGATCATGATGCGTTGAGGGTCGAGGTTGGCGCCGCGAAGCCATTGCTGGCTGAGTGCAGCGGGCGGGTCGATCAGGGTAAGCCAGCGCCGGCTGTCTTTCTGGCTCAGTTCGCGCAGCACCGGGGCCAGCCACTGCAGGCACTGGCGGGCGCTGCCTTGCAGGGTCATCTCGCTGTAACTGCCATCCTGTTCATCATCCTGCGGCAGTGCCTGTGCTGGCTGCGCAAAGGCACGGTGCTTCAGGCGTGTTGCCATCAGGGCGTTGTGAAACAGGTCGGTCTGGGTCAGGGTCTGTTGCTCGGTGCGGGCGTACTGCATGATCAGCTCCTCAGCGGCGGATAACTCCGACGCTTAAACCTTCAATGGTAAGTTCCTGTTCTGCAAGGTCGATCTCAATCGGCCTGAAGTCCGGGTTTTCTGCAATCAGCGAGACCTTGCGGCCCTGGCGCTGAAAGCGTTTTACCGTGACTTCTTCTCCTATGCGGGCCACTACGACCTGCCCGTTACGGGCTTCGCTGGTGCGGTGTACTGCCAGCAGGTCGCCGTCCATGATGCCGATGTCTTTCATGCTTTCCCCATGGACCCGCAGCAGGTAGTCGGCGCGGGGAGTGAAAAAGTCGGGGGAGATACGGCAATGGTCTTCGATATTTTCAAGCGCCAGAATCGGCGCACCGGCTGCCACTCGACCGATCACCGGAAGCTGGTCATCACTGGCTTCGCTATCCGATTCCGGCAGGCGAATACCGCGCGAGGCGCCGGGGATCATCTCGATAGCGCCCTTGCGGGCCAGGGCGCGCAGATGGTCTTCGGCTGCGTTGGGCGACTTGAAGCCCAGAGTCTTGGCAATATCGACGCGCGTCGGCGGGTAGCCGTTGCTGTCCATGTATTCCTTGATGAACGCCAGAACCTGCTGTTGTCGCGCGGTAAGTTTCTGCATGGCGGGTTGCCTGTGTTTTTATCCAGTAACTGAGATTATATACAGTTGTTTTGCTCCGGCAACCCCTAATTTTCGTGTCGCTG
The DNA here is from genome assembly GCF_056859475.1 of Halopseudomonas sp. L-58. NCBI lineage: Bacteria > Pseudomonadati > Pseudomonadota > Gammaproteobacteria > Pseudomonadales > Pseudomonadaceae > Halopseudomonas > Halopseudomonas sp. L-58. Next base: position 135,284 of record NZ_JBSXON010000085.1, on the reverse strand, counting down.
TTCACCGGTTTGCCAAAGGGAGGATGGGATTTACGTGGGCGGGGAGGTAGTCTGGGGTTGACACTAAAATCGTTTTAAACGTATGTTTGAAACGAATGTTTGCCTCACTTGGGGGAGCGCATGGCGCAGTCCGACACGGTCAAGCGAATACTTGACGCCGCAGAACAGCTTTTTGCCGAAAAGGGTTTCGCGGAAACCTCTCTACGTCTGATCACCAGCAAGGCAGGCGTCAATCTGGCCGCGGTCAACTACCATTTTGGCTCAAAGAAGGCATTGATTCAGGCCGTGTTCGTCCGGTTCCTGGACCCCTTCGTCAGCAGCCTTGAGAAGGAACTGGATCTGCGCGAGTCGCGTGACAAGGGCGCGCCACCCAGTCTTGAGGTGCTGCTCGAAATGCTGGTTCAGCAGGCGCTGGCAGTGAAGCCGCGCAACGGCCATGACCTCTCAACCTTCATGCGGTTGCTAGGGCTCGCATTCAACCAGAGCCAGGGCCATCTGCGCAAATACCTCAGCGAGGTGTATGGCAAGGTATTTCAGCGTTATATGCAGCTTCTGGTCAGTGCTGTGCCGGGCATCCCTCCGCAGGAGCTGTTCTGGCGCGTTCACTTTATGCTCGGCAGCGCGGCCTTCACCATGTCCAGCATGAAGGCGCTGCGTGCGATTGCGGAGGCGGAGCTGGGCGAGCCGCGTCCGGTCGACGATGTGTTGCGGCTGATGGTTCCGTTCCTGGCAGCCGGAATGCGCGCCGAGAGCGCGACGTTGAGCCGGCCCGAGGCGATGGCGCTGTAACCTGCATTTACCTCCGCTGCGCTGTCCGCTAAGGTGTGCGCAGCGCTGGAGGTGACATGCAGCTCGATCATATTCATATTTCCCTGAACGATCAGACCCTGGTTGGCTTCTGCGCTGGCGAGGTTGTCTGTCGTTATGCCGTATCCACAGCGCTTAATGGCCCTGGCGAGCAGGAAGGGTCCGGCTGCACGCCGCGCGGCGCCCATCGGGTGCGCGCACGAATCGGCGATGGTCAGCCGTTGGGGGCCGTGTTCATCGGCCGGCGTCCCACCGGGGAGGTATGGACCCGGGCGCTGGCGGAGCAATTTCCCGAGCGAGACTGGATTCTGACCCGAATTCTCTGGCTCTGCGGTGAGCAGGTCGGATTCAACCGTGGTGGCCGGGTTGATTCCCAGCGCCGCTATATCTATCTGCATGGTACCGGCGACGATCAGCCGATGGGTGCGCCGCTGTCCCATGGCTGCATTCGTCTGCGCAATGCCGACATGCTGGAACTGTTCGAGCGTACGCCGGTCGGTTGTAGCGTTCAGATTGACGCGCAGTAATGATGCGCTGTCGTTTTCAGGAGAAGCAATATTGAAACAGGGTGCCTTGATGCTGGATCTGCCTGGCCTGTGGCTGGAAGCAGAGGACAGGCAGTTGTTGCGTCAGCCGGAAGTCGCCGGCTTGATCTTGTTTGCGCGCAATACAGAATCGCCGCGCCAGGTCGCCGAGCTGGTGAGGGCCATCCGCAAGGAGCGCCCGGACATGCTGATAGCGATAGACCAGGAAGGCGGGCGCGTTCAGCGCCTGCGCCGTGACGTACTCAGGCTGCCCGCGCTGGCTGACGTCGCTGCGGTGGCTGACGCGCAGGCTGACGCGGTGGCCCGGGCTGCTGCCTGGGTAATGGCGACCGAGATGCTGGCCTGTGGTATCGATATCAGCTTTGCGCCGGTTCTCGATCTTGATTACGGTCGCAGTCAGGTGATCGGTAATCGCTCGCTGGGCGGCGATCCTGATCGGGTGGCGCGTCTCGCCAGTGCCTATATTGATGGTCTGCACGCGGCGGGTATGGCGGCCACCGGCAAGCACTTCCCTGGCCACGGCTGGGCCGAGGCGGATTCGCACTTTGCGCTGCCGGTGGATGACCGGTCACTGGAGGATATTCGCCAGAGCGATCTGGTGCCCTTTGCGGCGCTGGCCGGCAAGCTGGACGGCATCATGCCGGCGCACGTTGTGTATTCTCGGGTCGACCCTTTGCCTGCCGGGTTTTCCACCCGCTGGCTGCAGGACATCCTGCGCGCAGAGCTGGGTTTTGATGGCGTTATCTTCAGTGATGATCTGACCATGGCCGGCGCGCATGCGGTTGGCGGTATGGCAGAGCGGATCGATGCCGCGCAGGCGGCGGGGTGCGACATGCTGCTGATTTGCAATGATCGTGCGGCGGCGGAAGAAGGGCTGGTGCACGCGCAGAAGCAAGGCTTGCAATGCCCGGCCCGCATCGCTCGCATGCTGACGCTCAGGCCGGCCGGTGCCGATTACCATGCGACGCCAGAATGGCGTCAGGCTGTTTCCTTGTTGAGGGAGTTTGATCTGGTTTGAATGATTTCATCGAACAGTTGCCGGAGCAGTTGCAGCTCGATCAGCTTCCGCTGATCGGCGAGGCCTGGATCTACCAGGTGTTTGCAGTGGTGCTGGCGTCGCTGATGACCGCCTATATCGTCAAGCGTGTGCTGGACCACATGCAAAAGCGTGCCGAGAAAACCCGCAATATCTGGGACGATGCGCTGGTCGATGCGGCCCGGCGCCCGGCCTGGGTGCTGATCTGGAGTATGGGGCTGCTTTGGGCGGCGCGGATTACTGCGCTGCAGATGGATGATGACCTGGCAGCGGTGCTGGATCAGGTGCAGCGGGTGCTGCTGATCGTGCTGCTGACCTGGTTTATCCTGCGCATGATGCGGCAGGTTGAGCAGCGGCTTGTTGATCCTGCCTACAGGGAGACACCGGCCGACAAAACGACGGTTGGTGCGATTGGCAAGTTGCTCAGGGCTTCGGTGGTCATCACTGCGGCGCTGGTCGTGTTGCAGTCGCTCGGATACAGCATTTCCGGGGTGCTGGCATTTGGTGGTATTGGTGGTATTGCCGTCGGCTTTGCTGCCAAGGATCTGCTTGCGAACTTCTTCGGCGGGCTGATGATCTATCTGGATCGCCCCTTTGTGGTGGGCAACTGGATACGCTCGCCGGATCGCAACATTGAAGGTACCGTCGAGGATATCGGCTGGCGTTTGACCCGGATTCGCACCTTCGACAAGCGCCCGCTATACATCCCCAACGCGGTGTTCGCCAATATTGTGGTGGAAAACCCCTCGCGCATGACCCATCGGCGAATTTACGAGCATATCGGTATTCGCTATGACGATATCAAGCGCATGGAGCCGATTGTGGCGGATGTGCGCAAGATGCTGCAGGCGCATGAGGATATCGATCAGGAACAGACTCTGATGGTGTTCTTTGATCGCTGCTCGCCGTCGTCGGTGGATTTCTTTATCTACTGCTTCACGACGCCGGTATGGGCCGAGTTCCACCGGGTGAAGGAGGATGTGCTGTTGAAGATTCTGGCGATCGTCGAGAAGCATGAGGCTCAGGTCGCATTTCCGACGTCGACCATTCATTTGCCGGATGCGCTTGAGTTGCGCAGCGCTCAGCTTGCCGACGGGCGGCCGCGCGATTCTGTGCGTGAGCTGCAGGAGAGTGACGCGTGAGCGGGATTTGGGGTGTTATCGGTGGTACCGGCCTCAGTGCCCTGGACGGTCTGGAAATCGAGAGTGAAGAGCTGATTCAGACTCCTTGGGGTGCGCCTTCTGCGCCGGTTGTCCGTGGCCGTATTGACGGGCAGGCGGTCTGTTTTCTGGCGCGGCATGGTCATCCGCATCGGATACCGCCGCATCGGGTCAATTACCGGGCAAACCTCTGGGCGCTGCGGGAAGCCGGAGTTGATCGCATCGTTGCGGTCAATGCGGTCGGCGGTATTCACCCGCAGTTGCAGACCGGCACGTTCTGCGTGCCGGATCAGCTGATCGACTATACGTGGGGGCGTGCCTCGACTTACTTCGAGGATGATCTGCAAAGCGTCACCCACATTGATTTCACCTCGCCCTACGACGAGCCAGTGCGCGAGCAGCTGCTGGCCGCCCTCAAGGCGCAGAATATCGGTTGTCTGCCGTTTGGCGTCTACGCGGCAACCCAGGGGCCGCGGCTGGAAACTGCGGCCGAGATTCGAAGGTTGGAGCGCGATGGCGCGGATCTGGTCGGCATGACCGGTATGCCCGAGGCGGCGCTGGCCCGAGAGCTGGGGCTCGCCTACGCCTGTCTGGCGCTGGTGGTCAATCCGGCGGCCGGCAAGGCGACCGAGGTGATTACCATGGAAGCTATCGAGGCGGTTGTCGTGGCAGGCATGCAGCAGGTCAAGGCTGTGCTGCAGCGGCTACTGCAGGGCCCGCCACACGCCTGAGTGTGCGGCGGGCTGAGGTGATCAGCGGCTGATGGTGACCAGCATGCCAAGGCTCTGATGGTCCAGGTAATGAACTTCACCCGGGCGCAATGCGCGGGTTTGATGCAGGAACTCGGAAATCAGTGGCGTCTCGGACTGCAGTTGCAGTTCCGCCGCTGAGCGGTTGCGCCAGAACGCTACCTTCAGTTCGGTCAGGGTTGCCTGGCGCAGGTTAACCAGCCCCTGAATCGGATAAACCCCGTTTTCTGGATTGCCGCGGTGCAGGGCGACGACCAGGTCGTTATCCAGTGGTTGTGACCATGCCCGATGCAGGTAGATCTGATAGCCGTTCTGCTCCAGCTTGCGGGCCTGGTCACTGAGGCGGTAGCGGGTCTGGTCGATGGCGCGAACATCGGTTCGCGCAGTGTTTTCCAGATCTACCGCGTCTACTTCCCAATCAAGCTCCGGATTGCTGCCCTGTACCAACGGTGCCGACGGCTGACCGAAAAAGACGACTTCGACCAGATACTCTTCGGCGCTGGCCACCAGCGAGAAGCCGGCCAGGGTGGACAGCAGGGCAATCGAGAGCAGTTTGCTCAGCAGTTTCATGGGCGTTTTCCTTTGCCTTGAGGGGTGTCTTTCGGGATGTTGGCGAGGCGCTCGAACAGGGCTTCGACCGTGTTCAGGCGCAGCTCGGCATTGCCCATGGGCGAATTGAAGCGAAATACCGTAGTGCCTTCAAGTCGATAGCGCTGCGGGTTGTCCTGAATCATACGCACCAGCACCATCGGATCGATGCGGGTATCTGCAGCAAACTCGATACGGCCATGCTCGGCACCCACGTCAATCTTGGTAATGCCCAGCGGCTCGCAACGCAGTTTCAGCGAGGTGATCCGGAACAGGGTTTTTACCGGTTCCGGCAGCAGGCCGAAGCGGTCGATCATTTCAACCTGAAGATCCTTCAGAGCATCCTCGTCTGCGGCGTTAGCGATGCGCTTGTAGAGGATCAGGCGGGCGTGCACGTCGGGCAGGTAGTCTTCGGGAATCAGCGCCGGCAGGCGCAGATTGATATCGGTTCCGCCGCCCAGTGGTTGTTCCAGCTCAGGCTGCTTGCCTTGCTTGATCGCCTTGACGGCGCGTTCGAGCATTTCCATGTACAGGGTAAAGCCGACCGCCTGAATCTGGCCGCTCTGGCCTTCGCCCAGCAGCTCGCCGGCGCCGCGAATTTCGAGGTCGTGGGTGGCCAGAGTGAAGCCGGCGCCCAGATCCTGGGCGGCGGCGATGGCTTCCAGGCGTTTCTCTGCGTCGCTGGTTATCTTTCGGCCTTCCGGAGTAAGCAGGTAGGCATAGGCCTGGTGGTGGCTGCGGCCAACGCGCCCGCGCAGCTGATGCAATTGGGCCAGGCCGAACTTGTCGGCGCGCTCAATGATGATGGTGTTGGCGCTGGGTACGTCGATGCCGGTTTCGATGATGGTGCTGGTAACCAGAATATTGAAGCGGCGATGGTAGAAATCGCGCATCACCTGTTCCAGTGCACGCTCGGGCATCTGGCCGTGGCTGATGCCAATGCGCGCTTCCGGCACCAGTTCGGCCAGATCGGCAGCGCATTTTTCGATGGTCTCGACGTCGTTGTGCAGATAGTAGACCTGGCCGCCGCGCAGCAGCTCACGCAGGATCGCTTCCTTGACCACGGGCTTCTGTTGGACCATGACAAAGGTCTTGACCGACAGGCGGCGTGCGGGCGGTGTGGCGATGATCGACAGGTCGCGCATGCCGGAAAACGACATGTTCAGGGTGCGCGGGATTGGGGTGGCGGTCAGGGTCAGCACATCGACTTCGCTGCGCAGTGCTTTCAGTGCCTCCTTCTGGCGCACGCCAAAGCGGTGCTCTTCGTCGATGATCACCAGGCCGAGATCCTGGAACTGGACGTCGCCCTGCAGCAGCTTGTGGGTGCCGATCATGATGTCGACCTTGCCCTCGGCCAGTTCGGCGGCCGCGGCTTTGACTTCCTTGGCGGATTTGAAGCGCGACATGACTTCCACGCGCACCGGCCAGTTGGCGAAGCGGTCCTTGAAGCTGTTGTAGTGTTGCTGGGCGAGCAGGGTGGTCGGCACCAGCACCGCAACCTGCTTGCCGCTGTGCACTGCGAGGAAGGCCGCGCGCATGGCGACCTCGGTCTTGCCGAAGCCGACATCGCCGCAGACCAGGCGGTCCATCGGCTGCGGGCTGGTCATGTCCTTGAATACCGCCTCAATGGCGGCCAACTGGTCGGCGGTTTCCTCAAACGGGAAGTCGTCGGCAAAGCTCTGGTAGTCCTGTTCCGGGTCGGCGAAGCTGAAGCCCTGGCGCGCGGCGCGGCGGGCATATACGTCGAGCAGTTCGGCAGCGACGTCGCGAACTTTCTCGGCGGCCTTGCGACGCGCCTTCTGCCATTGATCAGAGCCCAGGCGGTGCAGTGGCGCACTGTCGTCATCGCTGCCGGAATAGCGGGCAATCAGGTGCAGGTTGGCGACCGGCACGTACAGGGTTGCCTCGTCGGCGTACTCCAGTACCAGAAACTCGGCCTGCTGATCTTCAACGGTCAGGTTGGTAAGACCCCGATAGCGGCCGACGCCGTGGTTGATATGAACCACCGGCGCGCCTTCGCGCAGCTCGGTCAGGTTTCGGATGACCGCGTCGCCCAGATCGGTCGCCTTGCCACGGCGGCGGCGCTGCATGACACGCTGGCCGAACAGCTGGCTTTCGGCAATCAGGGCAACGGCGGCACTGTTGATCAGCATGCCTTGGTCGAGCGGCGCGATAGTGATGGCGACGGGGCTGCTGCCGGTGCTGAAGGCCGGCCAGCTGTCGACGTCATCCGGTTTGATCCGGATGCGGGCGAGCAGCTCGGTCAGCGCTTCGCGGCGTCCGGCGGTCTCGGCGACAAACAGGGTGCGGCCCGGGTGCTGCTGCAGGAAGCGTTGAAGCTCTGCCAGCGGGTTTTCCAGCTTATTGTCGATCGCCAGGTCGGGCGGCAGCGGGCAATCAAATACGCTGGCCTGCGATTCGTCAGGACGATCCTGATGGCAGACAATGCGCGGATGCTGTTTGAGCAGCGCAAAGGCTTCCTCTACCGGCAGAAACAATTCGCCTGGCGGCAGCAGCGGGCGAGTTGGGTCTACGCCCTGTTCGCTGTGGCGGGCGCGTACGTCCTGCCAGAAGTGCTCGGCGTTCTGCTCGATGCCGGGCAGGGTGAACAGCCGGGTATTGTTCGGCAGGTAGTCGAACAGGCTGGCCAGTTCGTCGAAGAACAGCGGCAGATAGTACTCAATGCCTGGTGGAACAAGGCCTTCGCTGAGGTCCATGTACAGCGGGCAACGCCGATGATCCACTTCAAAGCGTTCGCGAAAGCGCGCGCGAAAGCCAGTCAGCGCAGACTTGTCGAGCGGGAACTCCTTGGCCGGCAGCAGGTGGATGCGGTCTACCTTGTCGATCGAGCGCTGGGTTTCCGGATCAAAGGTGCGCAGCGTCTCGATCTCGTCGTCCAGCAGGTCGATGCGGTAGGGCAGTGCACTACCCATTGGATAGAGATCCAGCAGCGCTCCGCGTACCGCGTAGTCTCCGTGTTCGTAGACCGTGTCGACGCAGCGGTAGCCGGCCGCGTCGAGGTTGATGCGCATCCGGTCGATGTCCAGTTGCTGGCCAATCTCCAGCAGCAGGACCGAGCCGCCCAGAAACTCACGCGGCGGCAGCCGGTGCAGCACCGTGGTCATGGGTACAACAAGGATGCCCTGGCCGATGCGAGGCAGCTGGAACAGCGTTTTAAGGCGCTGGGAGATGATGTCCTGGTGCGGAGAGAAACGGTCGTACGGCAGGGTTTCCCAGTCGGGGAAGCTGATGACGGGGAGCTGTGGTGCGAAAAAGCGCAGCTCCTGCTCGAGACTGTCGGCGGCAGCGGTGTCGGGTGTGATCACCAGGCTCAGGCCGTCGTGCTGCTGGGCACCTTCGGCGATGGCCAGGGCGCGAGCGGCGCCCTGCAGGCCGGACCAGTACAGGCGGTTGCCGGTGGCGGCCGTCAATGGAGGAGATAGCAGCAGCTTTGATGCGGGCATGCGATAACTCTTGAGGTCGGTTCGGTGGCGTGCTGGCCGATGCTCGGCTGGCAACGGCATGCAGTTTACCGCGCTCCTTGCGTTTGTGCCCACGCCGGCTGGATTTTGTCCGGAAGATTGCCTATGGCGCGCGCTGAAAGCATAATATGCGCCCTTTAGTTATCAAGACTTGGAAGGTAAAGCCGTGACTCAAGCCCAATTTGAGCAGTGTCTGGAAAACTGGACGGACCGTGAAGCCACCGCTGAGGCGATGATTCCTCTGATTGGCCGTCTGTACCGTGAGCATAACGTTGTCACCTCCGTCTACGGTCGTGGCCTGGTCAATCGCTCGGTCATCAGCCTGCTGAAATCCCACCGTTTCGCTCGTCAGATCGATGACAATGAGCTGTCGGTTCATGACACCTTCCCGGTTCTGAAGGAGCTGCTGGACCTGAACCTGGGCCCGGCCTCCATCGATCTTGCCCGTCTGGTCAACAAGTTCCGTGCCTCCGGCAGCGACGACCTGAATGCCTTCCTGCGGGTCGAGCTGGCCAGTGTTATCGGCAAGACCGGCGAGCGCCGTCAGGGTCGTGATGTGGTGTTGTACGGCTTCGGTCGCATCGGTCGCCTGCTGGCGCGCATCATGATCGAGAAGGCCGGTGCCGGTGATGGCCTGCGCCTGCGCGCCATCGTTGTCCGCAAGGGCGCAGCCAACGACCTGTCCAAGCGTGCCAGTCTGCTGCGTCGTGATTCGGTTCACGGCTCCTTCCAGGGCACCATCACCATTGATGAAGAAAACAACACCATCACTGCCAACGGCAACCTGATTCAGGTTATCTACGCCAGCGATCCGACCAGCATCGATTACACAGCCTACGGTATCGAAGACGCCATTGTTGTCGACAACACCGGTGTGTGGCGTGACGAAGCGGGTCTGTCCCAGCACCTGCAGTGCAATGGCGCGTCCCAGGTAGTGCTGACTGCGCCGGGCAAGGGCGACCTGAAGAATATCGTTCATGGCATCAACCACGCTGCCATTACACCCGAAGACAAGATCATTTCTGCGGCGTCCTGCACCACCAATGCCATCGTGCCGGTGCTGAAAGCGATCAACGACAAGTTCGGTATCGCCAACGGTCACGTTGAGACGGTTCACTCGTACACCAACGACCAGAATCTGATCGACAACTTCCACAAGGGCAATCGTCGTGGTCGCAGTGCTGCGCTGAACATGGTTATCACCGAGACCGGTGCAGCCAAGGCGGTCGCCAAGGCACTGCCGGAGCTGGCTGGTAAGCTGAGCGGCAACGCCATCCGTGTTCCGACTCCGAACGTCTCGATGGCGATTCTGAACCTGAACCTGGAAAAGTCGACCAATCGCGATGAGGTCAACGACTACCTGCGTCACATGGCGCTGCACTCCGAGCTGCACAAGCAGATTGACTTCACCAACTCGCAGGAAGTGGTTTCCACTGACTTCGTGGGTTCGCGTCACGCTGGTGTGGTCGATGCCGAAGCAACCATCTGCAACGACAATCGTGTGATTCTGTACGTGTGGTACGACAACGAGTTCGGTTACAGCTGCCAGGTTGTGCGCATTCTGGAAGATATGGCTCACGTCAATCCGCCGGCGTTCCCGGTCTGATTTTCGGATATGTCAGCAACAAAAAAGGCGCTTCGGCGCCTTTTTTGTTGCTTGGTTTCTGCTTTTGCTGTGTTGCTAGCGCAGCAGGGCGCTGCGCAGGTCGTCAGACAGCCCGTTCTGGCCAAGCCAGATGCCAAGGTACGCATCGGCCAGCCCCGGCGTCTTGCTGCTGAAACTGAGCTGATTGTTATGGTACAGCTGGAGTTCTCCGTCGGCAGTGCGAGCCAGGCTGTAGGTGTCTCCCTCGCTGACGTCGACGAAATGGGTGTGCAACTGGTCGATGTCGGCTTGCAGTTGGGCAAGTCGGGATGCCGGGTGCTGGCGCTCCAGTGTGACCTGCGCGGCCTTGATCATGTCATCCCGGTCTATCGAGCGGTGATACTGCAGGGTTAGTCGAACCGGTTGACCGCTGTCGAGAATACCGGTCAGGTTGCTGTTGCTCGGGGCGTACAGTGTGGCGGTGTAGACATCCACGAACAGGTAGCGAAACAGGTGCTGATTGCGGGTAGTCAGCGTCGTCTCGGTGGTTGCTGCGGCGCTGGTTGAAGCGAGCAGCAGCAAAGCGCTGAGGAAGATGCTCGGCAGTGACATGTGAATCTCCCTGGTTGGATGATTTGTGATCAGTTTATGTTGTTTGGACCGCTTTTCGGACAAACTGATCGCTGGGTCTGAAGATCAGTGTTTCCGGGTATTTCAGGATCGCCCCGAAAGGGCTGCCGGTGTTATCGATTTCATCAATGGGGGTAATTTAAAAACCGAAAAATCCCGGGGCTCGGTAGCATTGAGTAGTCATGCTCTTTATACTTGGCGGGATTTTTTATGGGGGTTTGAGGCTGCTCCGATTCGTGCCTGCGTTGGCTGTCAGCACGGATGGGACAACGCATTTGCGTTCGCTTTGGCAGCCCCGCCCGTGAAGATTTCAAACAGTGATTAGGCTATTCGTATGATAAAAATCAAACGGGGCTTGGATCTGCCAATCACCGGTTCTCCCGAACAGCGCATTGAAGACGCTCGTGCGGTGCGTAGTGTTGCCGTCGTCGGCTTCGACTACCACGGCATGAAGCCGACCATGGAAGTGCGTGAGGGAGATCGGGTCAAACTTGGACAGGTTCTGTTCAGCGACAAGAAAACTCCTGGTGTGGTCTTTACCGCGCCTGCCGCTGGTGTCGTCAGCGCAATCAATCGTGGTGACAAGCGTGTTTTGCAGTCGGTCGTTATCGAGATCGACGGCGATGACGCCGAGACCTTTCCTGCCCATGACGCCAAAGCGCTGGATGGCCTGGCGCCCCAGCAGATTCGCGAGCAGCTGATCGGCTCGGGTCTGTGGACTGCGCTGCGCACCCGCCCCTACAGCAAGACCCCGGCTGTCGATGCTGAGCCCAGTTCGATTTTTGTCACCGCAATGGACTCCAATCCGCTGGCGGCCGATCCGGCTGTCATCATCAAGGAGCACGCTGCAGACTTCGAAAACGGTCTGAAGGTTCTGGCACGGCTGGCCAAGGTATGGCTGTGCAAGGCTGATGGTGTCAGCCTGCCGGGCGAAGGGGTCAGTGGTGTCAGTACCGAGAGCTTTGCCGGTCCGCACCCTGCAGGCCTGCCCGGTACCCATATCCATTTCCTTGATCCGGTTAACGAGAGCAAGAGCGTCTGGCAGATCAACTACCAGGACGTGATCGCCTTCGGTGTGCTGTTCACCCAGGGTCGTATCTGGACTGATCGCTATGTCGCCCTCGCTGGCCCGCAGGTAGAGAAACCCCGTCTGCTGAAAACTCGCCTGGGTGCCAATCTGGACGAGCTGACCGCTGGCGAGCTGAAAGCCGGCAATAACCGGGTGATTTCCGGCTCGGTGTTCGGTGGTCGCGCCGTTCGTGGTCCGATCGCTTACCTGGGACGCTTTCACTCCCAGGTGTCGGTTCTCAAGGAAGGCAACGAGCGCCAGATGCTGCACTATCTGCGTGCGGGTGTGAACAAGCACTCTGTGCTGAATATCTTCGTTTCCAAGCTGGCGCCGTCGCGCCTGTTCAATTTTGATACCAGCACCAACGGCAGTCCGCGTGCCATGGTCCCGGTAGGCAACTACGAACTGGTGATGCCGCTGGATATTCTGCCGACCCAGTTGCTGCGTTATCTGGTTGTCGGTGACACCGATATGGCCCAGAAGCTGGGTGCACTGGAGCTGGATGAAGAAGATCTGGCGCTGTGCAGCTACGTCTGCGCCGGCAAGTACGAGTACGGCCCGATTCTTCGGGATAACCTGACTCGCATCGAGAAGGAGGGCTGACATGAGCCTGCGTTCATTCCTCGACAAGATCGAGCACAACTTCGAGAAGGGCGGCAAGCACGAAAAGTGGTACGCCCTCTACGAAGCCATTGATACCTTCTTCTACCGCCCGGGCAGCGTCACCAAGACGACTGCGCACGTGCGCGACGGTCTCGACCTCAAGCGCATGATGATTACCGTATGGCTGTGCACCTTCCCGGTAATTTTCTACGGGATGTACAACATCGGTTTCCAGGCCAACAGCATTTATGCCGGCAACCCGGATCTGCTGGCTGCCCAGGATAACTGGCGTCTGGCGCTGATCGCCATGTTCGCCGGATTTGATCCGGCCAGCCTGTGGGACAATCTGATCCACGGTGCAGCCTACTTCCTCCCGGTCTATGCCGTGACCTTCCTGGTCGGCGGTTTCTGGGAAGTGGTATTTGCCTCAATCCGCAAGCATGAAGTCAACGAAGGTTTCTTCGTGACCTCCATCCTGTTTGCCCTGATCGTGCCGCCGAGCATTCCGCTGTGGCAGGTCGCGCTGGGTATCAGCTTTGGTGTTGTGATCGGTAAGGAAGTGTTCGGCGGCACCGGTAAAAACTTCCTCAACCCGGCACTGACCGGTCGTGCGTTCCTGTTCTTCGCCTATCCGGCGCAGATGTCTGGTGACGCGGTCTGGACTGCTGTCGACGGCTTCGCGGGTGCTACAGCGCTGAGCATGGCTGCCTCCGGCGGCGTTGAGCAGATCGTTGCCAGCGGCCTGACCTGGCTGGACGCCTTCTACGGCAACATGCAGGGTTCCATGGGCGAAGTGTCTACCCTGGCCATCTTCATCGGTGGTGCGGTGCTGCTGCTGACCAAGATCGCCAACTGGCGCATCGTTGCCGGCGTGATGCTCGGTATGGTCGCCACCAGCCTGCTGTTCAACATGATTGGCTCCGACACCAACCCGATGTTCGCCATGCCCTGGTACTGGCACATGGTTGTGGGCGGGTTCGCTTTCGGCATGATCTTCATGGCGACCGATCCAGTATCGGCGTCGATGACCAACACCGGCAAGTGGTTCTTTGGTGCCCTGATCGGTCTGATGGTTATCTTGATCCGTGTCGTCAACCCGGCGTTCCCCGAGGGCATGATGCTGGCGATTCTGTTCGCCAACCTGTTTGCTCCGCTCATCGACCACTTCGTGGTTCAGGCCAACATCAAACGGAGGCTTGCACGTAATGTCCGCTAAGAAAGAATCCGTTGCCCGCACGCTGACGGTCGCGCTGCTTGTCTGTCTGGTCTGCTCCGTCGTGGTATCCGCCGCCGCGGTTGCGCTCAAACCGGTACAGACGACCAACAAACTGCAGGACAAGCAGCGCAACATTCTGCAGATCGCCGGTCTGTATGATGAGGGCCGCAGTATCCAGGAGCAGTTTTCCCTGATTACTCCGCGTCTGGTTGATCTGCGCACCGGCGAGTTCAGTGACGCCTTTGATGCGCTGACCTTCGATCAGCAGAAAGCGTCGAAAGATCCGGCCATGTCCCAGCAGCTGGATGGCGAACAGGACATTGCCAGCATCCGTCGCCGCGCTGACTACTCCACTGTGTATGTAGTGGAAAACCCCGATGGCAGCATCAAGACCCTGATTCTGCCGATCCACGGTTATGGCCTGTGGTCCACCCTCTACGGCTTTATGGCGCTAGAAAGCGATCTGAAAACCGTCGTGGGTCTGGGCTTCTATCAGCATGCCGAAACCCCCGGTCTGGGCGGTGAGGTGGATAACCCGAACTGGAAGGCGCAATGGACCGGCAAGGTTGTCTTTGACGAGTCCGGCAAGCCTGCGATTAGCGTAGTCAAGGGTTCGGTTGATCCGAGTAACCCCAATGCCGAACACCAGGTGGACGGTCTGGCTGGCGCCACACTGACCAGCCGGGGCGTAGAAAACCTGGTGCGTTTCTGGCTGGGTGAAGACGGCTTTGGTCCGTTCCTCGAACATCTTCGTGCAGGGGAGGCATAATCATGGCTAAGGCCACTGCAAAACAGGTTCTGTTCGAGCCTATTTTCAGCAACAACCCGATTGCCCTGCAGATCCTCGGGATCTGCTCGGCACTGGCGGTTACCACCAGCCTGAGCGTGACCCTGGTCATGTGTATCGCGCTGACCTCGGTAACGGCACTGTCGAACTTCTTTATCTCGATCGTGCGTAACCAGATCCCCAGCTCGATTCGTATGATCGTGCAGATGGTGATCATCGCGTCGCTGGTAATCGTGGTAGACCAGGTGCTCAAGGCCTACGCCTACAGCATCAGCAAGCAGCTGTCGGTCTTCGTCGGTCTGATCATCACCAACTGTATCGTGATGGGTCGCGCCGAAGCCTTTGCCATGCAGAATCCGCCGCACATGAGCTTCCTTGATGGTGTGGGTAACGGTCTGGGCTACAGCTTCATTCTGATCTGCGTTGCGGTCATCCGTGAGCTGTTTGGTGCCGGCAAGCTGTTCGGCATCGAAGTTCTGCCGCTGGTCAGTGCCGGTGGCTGGTATCAGCCCAACGGCCTGCTGCTGCTGCCGCCGTCTGCGTTCTTCATCATTGGTCTGATCATCTGGGCGCTGCGCTCCTGGAAGAAGGATCAGGTGGAAGCTGCAGAGTTCAAGATGGCGCCGCAAAGCCGTGCCATGAAGGAGGCCATGTAAGCCATGATTGAACATTACATCAGCCTGCTGGTGCGGGCGATTTTCGTCGAAAACATGGCGCTGGCCTTCTTCCTGGGGATGTGTACCTTTATCGCCATCTCCAAGAAGGTTCAGACTGCGCTGGGCTTGGGTATTGCGGTGGTTGTGGTATTGACCATCACGGTTCCGGCCAACAACCTGATCTACACCTACTTGCTCAAGGATGGTGCACTGGCCTGGGCCGGCATGCCGAACGTTGATCTGAGCTTCCTGGGTCTGCTCAGCTATATCGGTGTCATCGCGGCGATCGTGCAGATCCTCGAGATGCTGCTCGACAAGTTCGTGCCTGCGCTCTACAACGCGCTGGGTGTGTTCCTGCCGCTGATTACCGTTAACTGCGCGATCATGGGTGCCTCCCTGTTCATGGTTGAACGTGACTACGCCTTCGGTGAAAGCGTGGTGTATGGCGCCGGTGCCGGTATCGGCTGGGCGCTGGCCATCGTTGCCCTGGCGGGCATCCGTGAAAAGCTCAAGTACAGCGATGTACCGGACGGGCTTCGTGGCCTGGGCATCACCTTCATTACTGTTGGTCTGATGTCGCTGGGCTTCATGTCCTTCTCCGGCGTTCAACTGTAAGAGGAGCTGTAACTGATGAACATGGAAATCTATCTGGGCGTCGGAATGTTTACCGCGATCGTGCTGTCGCTGGTGGCCATCATTCTGATCGCCCGTTCCAAGCTGGTCAGCAGCGGCGATGTCACCATCGACATCAACGGTGAGCGCAAGGTCACTGTGGCTGCCGGCTCCAAGCTGCTCAATACCCTCGCCAGCAATGGCGTGTTCCTGTCCTCTGCCTGTGGCGGTGGCGGTACCTGTGCCCAGTGCAAGTGCATTGTGAAAAGCGGTGGCGGCGAGATGCTGCCGACCGAGGAGTCGCATTTCACCAAGCGCGAAGCGAAGGAAGGCTGGCGCCTGTCCTGCCAGACTCCGGTCAAGCAGGATATGGAAATTGAAGTGCCTGAAGAAGTCTTCGGCGTGAAGAAGTGGGAGTGCACTGTCGCTTCCAACCCGAACGTCGCAACCTTCATCAAGGAACTGACCCTGAAGCTGCCCGAAGGTGAGAACGTTGACTTCCGTGCCGGTGGTTATGTGCAGCTGGAATGTCCGCCGCACACCGTCCACTACAAGGATTTCGACATTCAGCCGGAATTCCGTGGTGACTGGGACAAGTTCAACCTGTGGAAGTACGTATCGAAGGTCGATGAGACGACTATTCGTGCCTATTCCATGGCGAACTATCCGGAAGAAAAGGGGCTGGTGAAGTTCAATATCCGTGTGGCTTCGCCGCCGCCCGGTCGTGATGACCTGCCGCCCGGCAAGATGTCCTCTTGGGTGTTCTCGCTGAAACCGGGTGACAAGGTTACCGTGTACGGTCCCTTTGGTGAGTTCTTTGCGCGTGATACCGACGCCGAGATGGTCTTTATCGGTGGCGGTGCCGGCATGGCTCCGATGCGTTCGCACATCTTCGACCAGCTCAAGCGCCTGCACTCCACGCGCAAGATGAGCTTCTGGTACGGCGCGCGCTCGCTGCGCGAGGCGTTCTATGTCGAAGAGTACGATCAACTGGCGGCCGAGAACGACAACTTCGAGTGGCATCTGGCTTTGTCCGATCCGCTGCCTGAAGACAACTGGGAAGGCCCGACCGGCTTTATCCACAATGTCCTGTTCGAGAACTATCTGAAGGACCATCCGGCGCCCGAGGACTGCGAGTTCTACATGTGTGGACCGCCGATGATGAACGCATCCGTGATCAAGATGCTGCAGGACCTGGGTGTCGAGCCCGAGAATATCCTGCTCGACGACTTCGGCGGCTAGTATGCGGCTGAGCGTTATCCGGCCCGTTATTGCTGTTGCCCTGGCAACAGCCCTAACGGGCTGTTTCAATTCTGTGGACCCGGTTGCGGAAATATATGGTGCAACCATGGGCAGTACCTATTCGATCAAGTGGGTGCCGGTTGATGATTCGCCGGATGTCGAGACCCTGCAGGCCGATATTGACGCCATGCTGGCGCGTTTTGACGATGAAGTATCGACCTGGCGCTCCGATTCCGACCTGGCGCGTTTCAATGCGGCACCGGCCGGGACCTGTATGGATATGCCGGAGTCGGTTCTGACACTGGTTGCTCTGACAGACCAGCTGCATAAGGAGAGTGGCGGAGCATTCGATATTACCGTGGCGCCATTGCTCCAGCTTTGGGGCTTCCACGGCGACCCTCAGTTACAGAGCGTGCCAGACCCGCAGGCACTTGCCGAGACAATGCAATCGGTTGGCCAGCAGCATCTGCACCTGCAGGGCACCCAGCTCTGCAAGGATCGTGCGTTAACCGTCGACCTGAGCAGTGTGGGAGCTGGCTACATGGTTGACCGGGTAGCTGAACGACTTGAGCAGTTCGGCATCAAAAGTTATATGGTGGAGTTGACCGGTGAGCTAAAGGCCGTTGGCCGCAAGCCCGGTGACCGGCCTTGGCGTATCGCCGTTGAGGAGCCGCGGGATGACAACCGTGTCGCCCAGATCATTGTCTCGCTTGACGGCGAAGGGGTCTCGACCTCTGGAGATTACCGCAATTATTTCGAGCTCGACGGACAGCGGTTCTCGCATACCTTCGATGCGCGTAACGGGCGTCCGGTAATGCATCGCCTGGCGTCGGTAACCGTGCTTGATCCTTCTGCCGCGAAGGCTGACGGGCTATCTACCGTGCTCATGATCATGGGCGAAGAGGCAGGATGGAAATATGCGCTGGCGCATGATATCGCCGCGTTTTTTGTTGTTCGCGAGGGTGACACGTTCGAGTCCAGGGTGACGCCCCGCTTTGATGCCCTGACCCCGGGCAAGGAGTAAAACATGGTTTGGTTAATGGCCTTTGTGGTGATGCTGCTGTGTGTGGCCGGCATGGCTGTGGGTGTCATGATGGGCCGCAAGCCGATTGCCGGCTCCTGCGGCGGGATCGGTGCGGTAGGTGTCGACAAGGCCTGCGGCATTTGTGGTGGTGATGTCACCAAGTGTGAGGAGGCCAGTGCCAACGCCGGTGCGCCGCAGCGTCCGCTTAATGCTGATCTTGCCCGCGACGCGACCAAGGTCGACTAGTCGCTGTTGGTGACGCGTGGCACCCTCTTTTTGCGAGATACAAGGAACAGACTGAATGGCCGTATACAACTACGACGTAGTGGTGCTGGGCTCCGGCCCGGCGGGTGAGGGCGCGGCGATGAATGCCGCCAAGCATGGTCGCAAGGTGGCTGTGGTTGAAGAACGTCGTGAAGTGGGCGGTAATTGCACCCATCTTGGCACCATCCCGTCGAAGGCGTTGCGTTATTCGGTCAAGCAGATCATTCAGTTCAACACCAATCCGATGTTCCGGCAGATTGGTGAACCGCGCTGGTTCTCGTTTCCGGACGTTCTGCGCAGTGCCGAGAAGGTGATGAACAAGCAGGTGGCTTCGCGCACCAGCTACTACGCCCGCAACCGGGTTGACGTGTTCTTTGGCAAGGGCAGCTTTGCCGACGAACATACCATCGAGGTGGTAGACGGCTCCGGCGCGGTGGAAAAGCTGATCGCCAAGGAGGTGATCATTGCCACCGGCTCGCGTCCATATCGTCCGGCTGATGTGAACTTCAGTCACCCGCGTATCTATGACAGTGACACCATTCTCAAGCTCAACCATACACCGCGCACGCTGATCATCTATGGTGCGGGTGTCATTGGTTGCGAGTACGCTTCGATTTTCTGTGGTCTTGGGGTCAAGGTTGACCTGATCGATACCCGTGATCGGCTGCTCAGCTTCCTCGACGATGAGATCTCCGATGCGCTGAGTTATCACCTGCGCAACAGCAGTGTGCTGATTCGCCATAACGAGGAGTATGAAAAGATCGAAGGGCTGGACAACCGAGGCGTTGTCCTGCAGCTCAAGTCCGGCAAGCGGCTGAAGGCCGATGCATTGCTGTGGTGTAACGGGCGTACCGGCAACACCGATGGACTGGGCCTTGAGAATGTGGCTCTGCATCCCAACGGCCGTGGCCAGCTGGAAGTGGATGAAAACTACCGCACCAGCGTG
This sequence comes from Halopseudomonas sp. L-58, assembly GCF_056859475.1. NCBI lineage: Bacteria > Pseudomonadati > Pseudomonadota > Gammaproteobacteria > Pseudomonadales > Pseudomonadaceae > Halopseudomonas > Halopseudomonas sp. L-58. The sequence continues at coordinate 116,283 of NZ_JBSXON010000085.1, read as the reverse complement.
CCGAATATCTATGCGGTCGGTGATGTGATCGGCTGGCCAAGCCTGGCCAGTGCAGCCTTTGACCAGGGGCGTTCAGCGGCGGGCAATATTGTCAGCAACGACGGCTGGCGCTTTGTCGATGACGTGCCGACAGGCATTTACACGATTCCTGAAATCAGCTCGCTGGGTAAAACCGAACGCGAGCTGACCGATGCATGTGTGCCATATGAGATTGGCCAGGCCTTTTTCAAGAGTATTGCGCGTGCGCAGATCAGTGGTGAGCCGGTCGGCCTGCTGAAGATCCTGTTCCACCGCGAGACGCTCGAGGTACTGGGTATCCATTGCTTTGGCGACCAGGCCGCCGAGATCGTGCACATCGGTCAGGCGATCATGAACCAGAAAGATGGCGCCAACACCATCAACTACTTCGTCAATACTACGTTCAACTATCCGACCATGGCCGAAGCCTACCGGGTAGCTGCGCTGGATGGCCTGAACAGGCTGTTCTGAGTGTTCGGGGCGCTATGCGCGCCCCTGATTGATTACCTTCACCGCCAGTGACGGCAGGTCGGTAATCAGGCTGTCGACCCCCATTTCGGCAAGTCGCTGCATGAGCGCAGCGTCGTTGACTGTCCATACCGACACGTGAAGTCCGGCCGCCTGCGCTGCACGCAGGCGCTGTTGGCTGCATAGTTTCCAGTTCAGAATCAGATAGTCGCAACCGTAGCGGCGAGCGCTTTTTACCGGATCCAGCAGTCCGTATTCTTCGACCAGCCCGGTTGGCAGCATGAAGTTGCTTCGCCTGGCATAGCGCAGCAATGTTCGGCTGGAAGAGGTGACGACGGCCTTGTTGTGCAGGTTGTATCGTTCGGTCAGCGTGGCGATGGCATCCAGCACGATCCGTGACTGACGCTCTGAACCGCTCTTTACCTCAAGCTGGTAATGCTCGATTTCCGGGCATTGCTGCAGGAGTTGGGCAAGGGTGGGAATAGCACAGGGCGTCTTCCAGCCGGGCAGACCGAAACGCGCGTCGATGCGCGACAGCTCCGCTGCCGTATGCTGGGCAACCTTGCCGCGCAGGCCGGTTGTCCGTTTCAGGGTCGGGTCGTGAATGACGACCAGTTGCTGATCGGCGGAAAGATGAAGGTCCAGCTCGACCCGGGTAACGCCCGCCTCGAGCGCCTTGCGAAAGCTGGGCAGGGTGTTTTCCGGTGCTTCTGCCCTTGCACCGCGGTGGCCGTAAATCAGTGTCATGTCGGATCAGGGGGCCTTTGGCGTATGCTGACGCACGCTGTCGATGACCTTGTCATACTCGAAGTAGACACTGAAGCCCGGATAGTCCCAGCGGGTAATTGGCGGTTGGCCGACCGCAGCGTGGCGCCTGCTCGGCTCGCCCCAGCGCGCAGTGACGCTGTCAAAACTGGCGCCACGCTGCGGCAGGGGCGTGTGCTGGCTGCCGGCCTGCTCGCCGACGGGAATGCGCAGGGTATCTGCCTGGGCGGCGCCGGCCAGAGCCAGGCAGGCGCATAACAGCAATGAAGGGGTAGCTTTCATCTCGGAGGTCCTTTCAGGTGGATTTGGCGGCGCGTATGTCCTGTGCCTGCTTCTGCAGAATATGCCGCGCCAGCAGCTGACGCTGGGCGTCATTGATCAGGTCAAAGTTCAGTGCGACATGCCAGCGGCCGGGTGAGCCAGCTGGTTCGCAGCGCACGACCCGGGCCGGAATGGCCAGGCCCAGTGGTGCAGGCAGCAGGACCAGGCGCGCAGCTACCCAGCTGTCGGCCGGGTAGGCCACACTGCTTTCGAAATCGACACCGCCTTCGCTCAGGGTAACGCCTTGCGGCTCGCCCAGGTCATCGCCCAGCTCAAGGGCCAGCGTCTTGCCAAGCATATCGATGCGTTTGTTGATGATCTTGAGGTATTGGGCCAGAGCCCTGTCACGCTCACTGATCTGCCGCAGCAGATGCTGCGACTCGTAGTCGAGCATGTGCAGATCGGCAAGCAGATTGAACAGGGCGCTTTGCCTGGCCCCCAGGTCATCTTCCGGTCCGGCAATGGGCTTGCAGTCCAGGTGGATGTGATCCTGAATACGAAAGAACTCGCGGCTGTCTTCGTGGTCTGTGTGCATGGCGATTCTCTATTCGCGCCGTCGGCAGGCGCTGACCAGACTGTGATGTTCAGTGTAACATGTCGCTCAAAATCCACCGGCTGCGGCTGGAGCATAAGGTAAACCGCTTTTCATGTTCAGACCTTTACCCTTTTTTATCGGCCTGCGCTATACCCGCGCCAAGCGGCGAAATCATTTCATTTCCTTCATCTCGCTGATTTCCATGCTCGGGCTGACGCTGGGCGTTATGGTCATGATCCTGGTGCTGTCGGTAATGAACGGCTTTGATCGGGAGTTGCGCACACGGATTCTCGGTATGGTGCCACACGCCACAATCAACGGTTACCAGCCGATCAGTGACTGGCAATCGCTGGCCGAGCGCTTCGAGCAGAATCCGAAGGTGGTTGGCACTGCACCCTTTATTCAGCTTCAGGGCATGTTGACGCACAACGGCAGCGTTGCGCCGGTGCTGGTCAACGGTATCGAGCCGCAGGCAGAGAAGCGCGTCTCGATTCTGGAAAACCACATGCAATCGGGCTCGCTGGATAATCTGTCGGCAGGAGAGTTCGGCATCGTGATCGGCGAGCTGATAGCCAAGCGCTTCAACGTGGCGGTGGGTGACAAGCTGACATTCGTGCTGCCTGAGGCCTCGGTTACTCCGGCGGGGGTCTTTCCGCGACTCAAGCGCTTCACCGTGACCGGCGTTTTCAAGGTGGGTGCCGAGCTGGACAGCTCGCTGGCCATGATTCACGTTGATGACGCTGCCCGGCTCAGTCGCTGGGAACCGGGCCAGGTCCAGGGCGTTCGGCTGAAATTGAAGAACCTGTTTGAGGCTCCGCAGGTGGCCTGGGATCTGGTGCGTGAACTGCCGGGTGACTACTACGCCCAGGACTGGACCCGTACGCACGGTAACCTGTTTGCCGCGATCAAGATGGAAAAGACCATGATTGGCCTTCTGCTGATGCTGATCGTCGCAGTCGCTGCGTTCAATATCATTTCCACCCTGGTTATGGTGGTGACCGACAAGAAGGCGGATATCGCGATCTTGCGGACCCTGGGCGCCACGCCAGGGGCGATCATGGGGATATTTATGGTGCAGGGCTCGCTGATCGGTGTGGTGGGCACCCTCAGTGGCGGTATTCTGGGCGTGCTTGCCGCGCTGAATGTCTCCGAGATGGTCGCCTGGCTTGAGCGCGTGCTGGGTATTCAGTTCCTCAGCTCGGATGTGTATTTCATCAGCTACCTGCCATCCCAGCTGATCTGGAGTGATGTGGTCGTCATCTGTGTGACGGCACTGAGTCTCAGCTTCCTTGCTACCCTCTATCCCGCCTGGCGGGCCTCACGAACCGAGCCTGCGGAGGCGCTGCGCTATGACTGATCTGGTTCTCGAATGTCGGGATCTGTGCAAGGACTACGCCGTCGGGCCGCAGAATTTGCGGGTACTGAATAATGTTCAGCTTCACCTTCAGCGTGGTGAGCGGGTGGCCATTGTCGGCAGCTCCGGGTCCGGCAAGACGACGCTGCTCAATATGCTTGGCGGCCTGGATACACCGACATCAGGCGAGGTGCGACTGGCCGGGCGACAGCTGTCCGCCCTGAAGGAGGTGGAGCGGGGCCGGCTGCGCAATGAGGAGCTCGGGTTCGTCTATCAGTTTCATCATCTGCTGCCGGAGTTCAGTGCGCTGGAGAATGTCTGCATGCCGCTGCTGATCGGTCGCACGCCGATTGCCGAGGCGCGTGAGCGTGCCACAGCCATGCTGGAGCGTGTCGGCTTGGGCAAGCGCATCGGGCACAAGCCGGCGGAGCTGTCAGGCGGCGAGCGGCAGCGGGTTGCCATTGCCCGTGCCTTGATCAATCAGCCTGCCTGTGTGCTGCTCGACGAGCCGACCGGTAATCTGGATCAGGATACTGCCGAGAGTGTCCAGCAGTTGATGCTGGAACTGAGCCAGACCCTGCAAACGGCCTTTCTGGTGGTAACTCACGATCTTGCGCTGGCTGCGCAGATGGATCGTACCCTCACCCTGCGTCAGGGCCAGTTGCTGTCGGCCTGAGGCTTCACTCCTGCGATTGGCGACGACGTCGCAATTTGCGTCGTTGCCAGTTGCGTGACACCCACATGCGCCAATACAACAGCGTCAGCACGTAACCCAGTGCTGCGACGACGGTGCCGACCACCAGCGACCCCAGCAGCAGGGGTTGCCAAATGTGATGCAGTTCAGCCATCAGCCAGTTCACTGACAGCTCCATCGGCATGCTGCGCTCGGATGCGCCAAGCAGCAATACGCCGACCTGATACTGGGCGAAGAAAATCGGCGGCATGGTGACCGGGTTGGTCAGCCAGACCAGGCTGACCGAAATTGGCAGGTTGGAGCGCGCGATAATGGCGATGGCAGCGGCAACGGCCATTTGCATCGGTATTGGCATCAAGGCTACGAACAGGCCAACCGCCATGGCGCGTGAGACGCTGTGTCGGTTGAGATGCCACAGATTCGGATCATGCAGCAAATTACCCATGAACTGCAGGGATTTGCTGCCCTTGATACGGTCGGGGTGGGGCATCATGCGTTTGAGGAAACGGCGCGGCATCGCAGGGTTCGGTCTGGCTGGCGTGGGCCAATTATGCATGGAATGTCGGGCGGGCACTACTGCCTGACGGCTAAAGCAAAACAGGATGTTTGCGTGAATGAAATGCGCCTGCTGCTGTTCAGCCTGCTGGCGGGGCTGCTCTGTCCGCTGCTGTTCTCGGCTCTGCCGCCCTGGCAGCCGTTTGCATTCGGCTTCGTGCTTTTGCTGGTGTTCTGCTGTCTTCGGCCAGCAGCGGCAGTCCGGCCTGTTATGGCGTTCCTGCTGGCCTTTTGCTGGGCCCTGTTCAGTCATCAGCTGCTGCTTGATCGGCGCTTGCCCGAGGCACTGGATAATCAGCGTATTCAGCTCAGTGGTCGCATCGACTCGTTACCCGCACAGACGGAAACAGGCTGGCGCTTTCTGCTGCGCGATGTACGCGATGCGAGTGGGCAGGCTTTGCCGAACATGCGCCTGCACTGGTGGGGTGGTGAGCCGCTGGCGGCGGGGGAACACTGGCGGTTTGAGGTACGTCTGCGGCGGCCTCGCGGTATGCGTAATCCCGGCACGTTCGATTACGAAGCCTGGTTGTATGCCCAGGGCATTGGTGCAGTCGGCAGTGTGACAGCCGGCCAGCGCATTGAGCCTGCTCCGGGCTGGGGGCAGTGGCGCGATCGATTGCAGGCCCGCCTGGCCGGCACGCTCGAGGCTGTTGAGGGCGGGCGGCGGCTGCTGGCCTTGCTGACGGGGGACCGTCAGGCGCTTGACCAGGCGGATTGGGATCGACTGCAGACAACCGGTACAACCCATCTGCTGGTTATCTCCGGCCTGCATGTCGGCATGCTGGCGGCAGCGGTGTTTGCCCTGACTGCCCTTGTCCTGCGTTACCTTCCGCTACGCTGGTCACGCCCTCAGCTGTGGTTGAGCGCACCTGTTGCCTTGCTGGCAGCGGCCGGATATGCCGGACTTGCCGGTATGGAGGTACCGGTTCAGCGTGCACTGCTGATGTGCTCGCTGGTGTTGCTGCTGAAGCTTTGGCGGCGTCAGTTGCCGGCCATTGAGCTGTGGCTGGCGGCGATGGTCATGGTCACCCTGGTCAATCCTGCTGCACCGCTGCGGGCGGGTTATTGGCTGTCGTTTATGGCGGTGGGGCTGCTGTTGCTGGGGATGGGAGGTCGGCTGCACGTCCGTGCCCCATGGTGGCGCTGGGGACGCTCGCAATGGATTGCCTTCGCAGGCCTTTGGCCCTGGTTGCTGCTGTGGGGGATGCCGGCCAGTACCGTCGCCATGGGCGTCAATCTGCTGGCAATCCCCTGGGTCAGTCTGCTGATTGTGCCTGCAGCTTTGCTTGGCGCTGTGCTTGACCTGCTTTTCGGGGTGGATCTGCTGCTTCTGCTGGCGGCCCGCCTGCTCAATCTGCTGATGCTTGCGTTGGACTGGGTGGCGCAGTGGGGCGCTGTGCTGCATCTGCCGTTCCCCGGCTGGCTGGCCTGGATGATTGGCCTGCTGGGTGTGCTGATCTGGCTGTTGCCGGTTGGGCTGTTGCGTCCGCTCGGGGTGTTATGTGTTCTCCCCTTGTTGCTGCCCCAGCACGAGCGTCCGCTGGCGGGCGAGGCGCGTGTGGTCGTGCTGGACGTGGGGCAGGGGCTGGCGGTTCTGGTACAGACCGCCCGCCACGATCTGTTGTACGACGCTGCCGCACGGCATGCCAGCGGATTCGACCTGGGTGAGGCGGTTGTCGCCCCGGGCTTGCTGGGTCTGGGTGTCCGTCAGCTGGATCTGCTGCTGTTGAGTCATGCTGATACGGATCATGCCGGCGGCGCGGTTGCCGTCATGCAGCGGCTGCAACCGCACCGGGTGATCAGCGGTGAGGCCGAGCAGCTGCCTGCGGCGCTGGCGGCTGTGCCCTGTACTAACGGGCAGGAGTGGGTCTGGGACGATGTGCGCTTTCGCCTGTTGCAGGCGCAGAACGAAGGGGAGGACGGCAATGCGCGCTCCTGCGTTCTGCAGATATGGGCAGGCCAGCGCTCTGTGCTCTTGCCGGGTGATATCGGCAAGGCGGACGAGCTGCAATTGCTGGCGCAGCTGGCGCCCGCTGATGTGCTGTTGGCGCCCCATCATGGCAGCCGCAGCTCTTCCAGCTATGCCTTCATCAGGCGTCTCGAGCCGCACTGGGTTGTCTTCAGCGCGGCCTATCACAACCCCTTCGGACACCCCCATCAGCAGGTTGTGGATCGGTACCGCGAATTGGGCAGTGAAGCAATTTATACTGGCAGCGCCGGTGCGGTCAGCTTTATCCTGAGCCCGGATCGGCCGCTTGTTCCGGAGTGGCGCTGGCGCGACAGGGCGCGGCGTTTCTGGCATGAATAACAAACAGTAGTGCGCTGCTTGCGCGGGCCTTTGAGCCGGCTCGCTGTGCTAGAGTAGGCAACGTTTTTGGGGGAGGGATCGCTTGTGTGGGAATTGATCAGTTCTGGCGGATGGTTGATGTTGCCCATCATCCTGTCGTCAGTCATCGCGGTGGCCATTGTTATCGAGCGTCTATGGACGCTGCGCAGCGGCAGAGTGGCGCCGGCCAATCTGCTTGGACAGGTCTGGCGATGGGTCAAGGATGGTCAACTGGACTCGACAAAACTCAAGACGCTGCGCGCCGACTCTCCACTGGGTGAGATTCTGGCTGCGGGGCTGGCCAACTCGCGTCACGGTCGCGAGATCATGAAAGAGTGTATCCAGGAAGCCGCCGGCAAGGTGGTGCACGAACTGGAACGCTACCTCAATACCCTTGGGACCATTGCAGCCATTACGCCGCTACTCGGCTTGCTGGGTACCGTGATCGGCATGATTGACGTGTTCAGCGCGATCATGATCCAGGGCACGGGCAACACCGGCGTGCTGGCGGGTGGCATCTCCAAGGCGCTGATTACAACGGCAGCCGGCCTGACGGTCGCCATTCCTGCCGTGTTCTTCCACCGCTTTTTCGTGCGCCGCGTGGACGAACTGGTCGTCACCATGGAGCAGGAAGCGACCAAGCTGGTTGAAGTCATGCAGGGTAACCGCGAGGTGGACTTTAACGGCAACGGCAACGGCAACGGCAACGGCCGCAAGGTTGCGACCGGCGCAAAGGGGGCCTGAGCGTGAACTTTCGCCGGCAGAAGATAGAAGAGGTCAGCGTCAACCTGACACCGCTGATCGACGTGGTGTTTCTGCTGCTGATCTTCTTCATGGTGTCCACCACCTTTACCCGCGAAACCCAGCTGAAGCTTGATCTGCCGGAGGCCGTATCGGGTGAGCGGGTGGAAGACCGTACCGTCAAACAGCTGGAACTTACCATCAACGCGGCAGGTGAGATGGCGTTGAATGAACGCACCCTGATCAGCTCCGACCTCAAGACCCTGATGGCGGCGCTGCAAAAAGAGTCCGCAGGTGACAGCCAGATCCCTCTGGTGATCAGTGCAGACGCCCAGACCCCGCACCAATATGTCATTACCGCCATGGACGCCGCCGGTCAGCTCGGTTTCAATCGCCTGCGCCTGACCACCAGTGAAGCCGAGGCGGACGCGCAGCAGTGAGCGGGCCCTCGCTGGAGCAGCGGCTGCTGCGTGCCTGGTATGACAAGGCTGCCTGGCTGGCTCTGCTGCGGCCTCTTTCTGCCCTGTATCGCTGTCTGGCGGTGCGTCGCAGACAGGCTTATCTGACCGGTGCGCGCGCGCAGTGGCAGCCGCCAGTGCCGCTGATCGTGGTTGGCAATATCACGGTAGGCGGCACTGGCAAGACGCCGATGGTGGTGTGGCTGGTCGAGTATCTGCGTGCGCGTGGCTATCGGGTTGGGGTGGTCAGCCGTGGCTACGGCGCCAGGCCACCGAGCTATCCGTGGAGCGTGTCTGCCACCGATGATCCTGCGGTCTGTGGTGACGAGCCAGCCTTGCTGGTCCGCCGCTGTGGCGTGCCAGTGGTGATTGACCCTGATCGGCCCGCCGCTGCGCGTCATCTGCTCGCCACCACGGATGTAAACCTGATTATCAGCGACGATGGTTTGCAGCATTACGCGCTGGGGCGCACTGTCGAGCTGGTCATGCTGGATCAGCAGCGTGGGCTGGGTAACGCGCGCTGTCTGCCTGAGGGGCCACTGCGTGAGCCGGCCGAGCGACTGGAGTCGGTTGATCTGGTGGTCAGAAATGGTGCCGCCGGCGATGCGGTCGATGGCTTTGGCATGCAACTGTTGCCTCGGGCACTGGTCAATCTGGTAACCGGGGAGCGGGTTGCCGCGGCGCGCTGGTCCGGGCCACGTCAGGTGACAGCCATGGCCGGCATCGGCAATCCGCAGCGCTTTTTTCGCACCCTCGATGACCTGGCCTTTGATTTTGATACCCGTATCTTTCCCGACCACGCGCATTACGACGCGTCCATACTGTCGGTTCTTCCGACGGACCGCCCGGTGGTGATGACCGAGAAGGATGCGGTGAAGTGCGCGCCGCAGGCGCAAGAAAACTGGTGGTATCTGAGTGTTGAGGCTCAATTGAGTGAGGCTTTCGCGGCGGCGCTGTACCGCCTGTTGCCTTCTCCTTCCGATGAAATCAAGCAGGAGTAACTGATGGACCCTAAATTGCTGGATGTACTGGCGTGTCCCTTGTGCAAGGGGCCGCTGGTGCTGAGTAACGACAAGCAGGAATTGTGGTGCCGCGCCGACGGCCTGGCGTTCCCCGTGCGCGATGGTATTCCGGTGATGCTGGAAACCGAAGCGCGGGCTCTGGATGCCGATGAAAAGTTGGGTGACTGAACATGTTCCACGTCATCATCCCGGCACGTTATGCCTCCACCCGATTACCCGGCAAGCCATTGCAGCTGATTGACGGCAAGCCGATGGTCCAGCATGTCTGGCAGCAGGCGTGCAAGAGCGGTGCAGCCTCGGTGATTGTGGCCACCGATGATCAGCGCATCATGGATGCCTGTGCTGGTTTTGGCGCCAGGGCAATCATGACCCGGGCGGACCATCCGACCGGGACTGATCGCCTGCAGGAAGTAGTGAGTCAGCTGGGTCTGCCGGACGACGCCTGTGTGGTCAATGTGCAGGGTGATGAGCCGATGATTCCGCCTGCGGTCATTGATCAGGTGGCGGCCAACCTGATCGCGGCGCAGGACGCAGGTATCGCGACCCTTGCTGAGCCGATTCACGACAGCGAGACCCTGTTCAATCCCAATGCGGTCAAGGTGGTCTGTGATCATCAGGGCTACGCGCTGTACTTCAGTCGAGCGCCCATGCCCTGGTGTCGTGATCAGTTTGCAAACGGCCCGGCGGCGTTGCCGGATGCCATTCCGTTCCGTCGCCACGTGGGTATCTATGCCTACAAGGTCAGCTTCCTTCATGCCTACGTTGGCTGGCCTGCCAGTCCGCTGGAAACGGCCGAGTCACTTGAGCAATTGCGTGCGCTCTGGTTCGGTACCCGTATTCACGTCGCTGATGCCTGCCAGACATTGCCGGCTGGTGTCGATACCGCCGAGGATCTCGAGCGGGTGCGGGCACTGCTGGGGTCGGCATGACTCGAGTTCTGTTTGTTTGTCTGGGCAATATCTGTCGCTCGCCTACTGCGCAGGGTGTGTTCGAGGCCATGCTCGCCGAACGGGGGCTGCAGGCGCACTACACGGTGGATTCGGCCGGTACCGGCGGCTATCACGCCGGAGAGGCGCCTGATCGCAGGGCCCAGCTGGCAGCCCGCCGCCGCGGTTACGATCTCAGTGCCCAGCGTGCCCGCGCCGTGTGCGCAGACGACTTTGAACAGTTCGATCTGATACTGGCGATGGATCGCAGCAACCTGGAGAACCTGTTGCGGGTCGCGCCAGCCAACTGTGCTGCCCGAATTCGGCTGTTCATGAGTTATGCGCCGTCCTTGTCCGCAGAGGTACCCGATCCGTATTTCGGTGGTGATGAAGGCTTTGAGCAGGTGCTGGACATGCTGGAGGCGGCCTCCGCCGGGCTATTGGATGAGGCGCACAACGGATGCTGACGCTGGAGACCAACGCTGAGCTGCAACCGTTCAACACGATGGCTATTCGCGAACGCGCCGAGTATCTGGTGCGGGTGGAATCTGACGTCGAGCTGCGCGAAGCGCTCGCGCAGGCTGACGCGCGTGGCTGGCCGGTTACCCTGTTGGGAGGTGGTAGCAACATCGTGGTGGCGGGTCCTGTTTCGGGGCTCGTCGTAGCGATGTGCAGTCGGGGGCGGCGGATTTTGCAGCGCCGGGGCAGTGACGTGCTGATCGAGGCCGAGGCAGGGGAGAACTGGCATCGTCTCGTGGGCTGGTCGCTGGATCTTGGCTTGAGCGGGCTGGAGAACCTGGCGCTGATTCCGGGTACGGTGGGCGCTGCGCCAGTGCAGAACATTGGCGCCTACGGTGTCGAAGTGCGTGATCTGTTTGACAGCCTGGATGCCCTTGATCGCGAGACCGGCGAAATTCGCTGCTTTACCCGTGATGCGTGCGATTTTGCCTATCGTGACAGCGTGTTCAAGCGTGCCGCCGGGCGTTTTGTCATTCTCCGTGTTCGCCTGCGTTTGCACACGCGTGCCCAGTTGCGAGTGGATTACGCGCCGCTCGCTGCGGCCTGGGCGTCGACGGGCCTGAGTCGGCCGGATGCAAGGGTTGTCGCCGAGCTGGTCATGTCGATTCGGCGAAGCAAGCTGCCGGACCCGGCCGTCGTGCCCAATGCGGGAAGTTTTTTCAAGAATCCACTGGTCCCGGGCTTGGCGGCAGATCAGCTCGCCACCCGGTTCCCGGCGATGCCGCAATTTCCGCAGGCTGACGGACAGGTAAAGCTGGCGGCGGGCTGGTTGATTGATCAGGCGGGCTGGAAAGGCTATCGAGAGGGGCCGGTCGGCGTGCACAGTGAGCAGGCGCTGGTACTGGTCAATCCGGGCGGAGGTAGTGGTGCCGAGGTACTCGGGCTGGCCGAGAAAATCAGGCAGGACGTGTTTCAGCGTTACGGTGTAATGCTCGAGCAGGAGCCGCCGGTGGTCGGTCTATAACCTTGGTGGTGAAGATATTGGGCGCATAAAAAAGGGGATGCATTGCATCCCCTTTTTCGTTGCCGACTATCAGGGCTTGTCGCCCTCTGTCGGCTCAGGCTTGCGCGGCGCTTGTTCCGTCTCGGCCTGTTCTGGCGATGGCTCTACCTGAGCGTCGGCCTGCACGGCTTCGTCGGCAGCTGCAGCATCTGCAGGTTGCTCGGCAGCAGCATCGGTGAGCAGATCAACCTGTTGAGGCTGGCTCGGCTCTACCTCTGCAGCCTTTTGCTCGACAGCCTCTGTCGGCGCTTCAGGCTGATCGACACCGGCTTCCTGCGCGGCAGGTTGCTCAGGCTGTACCTGTGCGGCCCTGGCCGCTTCTTCCTCGGCCTGACGCTTGGCTTCAAGCTGGCGCTTGCGAATCTCGCGTGGGTCGTTGTAGGCGCGGCCGCTCTCTGTCAGGGCGGGGATGCTGCTTTCGGCCTGAACCGGCTGCTCGGCGACGGCTTCGACCTTGGGCGCTTCTGCAGGTACTTCTGCTGCCGGCTGCTGGCTGGCTTCTACCTTGGGTTCCACCTCTGCAGTTACCTGCGCGACAGGCGCTGGCTCTTCGGCTGGCTGTTCGACCGCTGCCGGCTCGCTGGAGACCGCTGCCTCGGTGCTTTCTACCGGTGCTTCGCTCTCCTGGCTCTCGGTCTTGGCCTCAGCTTCGACTTTGGCTTCAGCTTCGATGCTGGCTTCCTGCGGCTGAGCCTGGCTGAAGGCTTCAACGGCTGTCTCGATGGAGGCCTCTGCCTTGCTTGCCGCTTCACTCAGGCTGGCTTCGACCGGTGATTGCAGGTCGGTAACCTCGGCCTGCTGCTCGTCATCAGCCTTGCCCTCGGCCGGTGCGTCCCCGGTATTGGCGGTTGCTGTCGCTACTGCTGCAATGCTGGCTGCGTCCGGGTTGCTGTCAGCTGAGGCTGAGGTTGCTGCGTCTGCGTTATCGCCCTGGCTCTCGGTATCGGTCCCTTCGGCTTGCGGACGACGACGGTTGTTGCGGCGGCGCTGGCTGCTGCGAGAGCGACGTTTGGGGCGTTCACCTTCGCCGGCGTCGGTTTCCGCGCTGACGCTTTCGTCGGCCACATCGGCGGCGCTGACCTGATCTTCGATCTGCTCGACCGGCTCAGTCTGCTCGGGGCGCGGCTGTTGCGGCCGACGCTCGCGCTGCGGGCGCTCCTGGACGGGGCTGTCCTCGCGGCTGCTCTGCTGCTCTGTATCCGCCTGTGGCGCAGCAGCAGGAGCCGGACGACGACGGCGGCGCTGCTGATTGCCACCCTCGTTGCGCGCTTCTGTGCTTTCTGCTTCGTTGCTGCGCTCGGTGCGCGGCTGTTGTTTGCGCTCAGTGTCCTGACGGTTGCCGCGCTCGCTGCGTTCGTTGCGTTCAGGGCGTTCTGCACGCTCACCGCGCTCACCGCGCTCGCCGCGCTGACGGCGGTTACGGTTGTTGCGGCGCTCGTCGGCGTTGCGGCTGCTGCGCTCGCGCTTCGGTTCGCTGCTGGCTTGCTCCTGCTGTTTGGCAGGCTCGGCCGCAGGCTGCTCACTGGCAAACAGGCCGACCAGGCTCTTGATCAGGCCCTTGAACAGATTGGGTTGGGCGGCCTGAACCGCTTCAACGGCAGCCGGCGGAGTCGGCGCGGGGCGTGCAGGGGAGAGTGCCTTGACGGCGGCTTCCTGGCGTACGATGGCGCGGGTCTGGCTAACCGGAGCCGGCTCTTCCACTTCAATCGTGCTGGTGGCGTTGTAGCTGGTTTCACCGTTCAGGACAGATTCGTGGTCGTCGCGCAGGCGCTGGACATCGAAATGCGGGGTGTCCATGTGCGGGTTTGGCAGAACCAGTACGCGCACGCGGGTGCGTGCTTCGGTTTTGGCCAGAGCATCGCGCTTTTCGTTCAGCAGGAAGGTGGCAACCGGTACCGGCACGTGGGCGCGGACTTCGGCTGTGCGTTCCTTCAGGGCTTCTTCTTCGATCAGGCGCAGAACCGACAGCGACAGCGATTCGACATCGCGAATGGTGCCGCGGCCATTACAGCGAGGGCAGACGATACCGCTGGTTTCACCCAGCGACGGACGCAGGCGCTGACGAGACATTTCCAGCAGGCCAAAGCGAGAGATGCGGCCAACCTGAACGCGGGCGCGATCGGCTTCCAGGCTCTCGCGAACGCGTTCCTCAACGGCGCGCTGGTTTTTGGCCGGCGTCATATCGATGAAGTCGATAACAATTAGGCCGCCAATGTCGCGCAGGCGCAGCTGGCGGGCTATCTCTTCAGCCGCTTCCAGGTTGGTCTGCAGTGCGGTTTCCTCGATATCGCCACCCTTGGTTGCGCGGGCGGAGTTGATGTCGATGGAGACCAGGGCTTCGGTATGGTCGATTACGATAGAGCCGCCGGACGGCAGCTTCACTTCGCGCTCGAATGCGGTCTCGATCTGGCTTTCGATCTGGAAGCGATTGAACAGCGGCACGGGGTCTTCATACAGCTTGACCTTGCTCGCGTACTGCGGCATGACCTGGCTGATGAAGTTAAGGGCCTCTTCCTTGACCTCTGGGCTGTCAATCAGCACTTCACCGATGTCCTGGCGCAGATAGTCACGAATGGCGCGGATGATGACATTGCTTTCCTGATAGATCAGGAACGGGCTCTTGCGTTCTTCGGAGGCACCCTTGATGGCTTCCCAGAGCTGCAGGAGGTAGTCAAGGTCCCATTGCAGTTCTTCGGCGCTGCGGCCAAGGCCTGCGGTGCGCACGATCATGCCCATATCGGCAGGGACGTTGAGGCTGTTCAGGGCTTCGCGCAGTTCATTGCGCTCTTCACCCTCGATGCGTCGGGAAATGCCGCCGGCACGCGGGTTGTTCGGCATCAGCACCAGATAGCGGCCAGCGAGGCTGATGAAGGTGGTCAGGGCTGCGCCCTTGTTGCCGCGTTCTTCCTTGTCGACCTGGACGATGACTTCCTGGCCTTCTTTCAGAACGTCTTTGATGTTGACGCGACCTTCGACCTGTTTGGAGAAGTATTCGCGGGAGATTTCCTTGAGCGGGAGAAAGCCGTGTCGTTCGGAGCCGAAGTCGACAAAGGCGGCTTCCAGGCTGGGTTCGACGCGGGTGATACGGCCTTTGTAGATGTTGGCCTTTTTCTGCTCGCGAGCGCCGGATTCGATATCCAGATCGTAGAGGCGTTGACCATCTACCAGGGCGACACGCAACTCTTCGGGTTGAGTTGCGTTAATGAGCATTCTTTTCATGAAGTACCGTTGTGTTTCCGATGCTTTCCGGTCTACACGGGCACGGCACCTGCGACTCTCTGGTTCGGTGTCAGGTGTGTTTCTGTCATCGGCACTCGGCCGAGATGCAGAGTTCACATCGCCAGGTTATGGCGACAGTTCAATCTGTTACAGCTACTGCATACAGAGAAACTGCTTCTGGACCCCCGGCAGAACGGTTCTGGCGGGCGCGGCAGCGGGTGGCTGCCGGAAGGGGCTCTAGGGTGTCAGCGCATTGTCTGCGGGGGCCTTCGAGCCATACAGCCGTCGCACCTTGCGCGGCTGCCGGGAATCCTTGGGGAGGAATCAGCTGGACTGGGGACGGGGACACGCTGTTTGGCAAGTGTCTACGCTCGTCACATCATCCTGAAGCTGTGCATCTCCACCTAAACACGTACCCATCTGAATCGGGTGCCGCTCCGTTGTTGGTCGGTAGCGGGTTAATGTTCTGGCCTTCATCACGATGGCCAGGGTGTAAGCATGAGTCCTGTCGGCGGCGGGTGTTGCCTGCTGCGACCGGGCTGCATGTGGTTGTTTCTGGGGTTTGGCAGGTGGTTTTGACCTGAGATCCCCGGCTGCAGAATTGGCAGCTCGCCGGACTATAGCAGTATTTTTTAAGTGCTTCAATTGAATGAAAAATTGTATGATGCGCCGATGAAAAACACCTCTCCAGAACTGCCTGCCCAAGTCCAATTCGATGATATCTCTGCCGATCAGGCGGGGCAGCGCATCGATAATTATCTGATTACGCGCCTCAAGGGGGCTCCCAAGACGCTTGTCTATCGCATTTTGCGCAAGGGCGAGGTGCGAGTGAACAAGGGTCGGGTCAAGCCGGACTACCGCCTGCAGGCGGGCGACCAGTTGCGCATCCCGCCGGTGCGTCTGCCGGCGCCTGACGAGCCGGTGCTGGTCGGGCAGGGCATTCTCAATGCGCTCGAGCAGAATATCCTGTTTGAAGACAAGGGAATTGTTGTGGTGAACAAGCCGGCTGGCCTGGCGGTTCATGGGGGTAGCGGTCTGCATTTCGGCGTTATTGAGGCAATGCGCCAGTTGCGTCCGGATTGTCCGCAAATGGAGCTGGTCCATCGGCTTGATCGTGATACCTCCGGCTGCCTGATGATTGCCAAAAAGCGCAGTGTGCTTCGGCATCTTCATGCGGCGCTGCGGGGTGATGGTGTCAACAAGCGGTATTGGGCTCTGGTGCGCGGGCGCTGGCCCGGGTCGACAAAAAAGGTGCATGCGCCTTTGCAGAAAAATAATCTGCGCTCCGGCGAGCGTATGGTTGAGGTGGATCCGGCCGGCAAGGAGAGTCTGACCGAGTTCAAGGTGTTGCAGCGGTTTGCCGATTACGCGACCCTGGTCGAGGCAAGGCCCATTACCGGTCGCACTCATCAGATTCGAGTGCATGCCAAGTATGCGGGGCATCCAATTGGTGGCGACCCCAAGTACGGTGATGATGACTTTTCCCGCGAGTTGCGAGAGCTGGGCGGCAAGCGCTTGTTTCTGCATGCGCGCTCGCTGTCGGTGGAAATGGCTGATGGCAGCATGCTGGAAGTTGAGGCCGAGCCGGGTCCGATGTGGGATGAAACGCTGCGCAGGCTGGCCAATGTCGGCAATTGATACGCTGATTTTTGATTGGGATGGCACGTTGGCTGATTCGGTTGGTCATATCGTCAGTGTCATGCAACGCGCAGCGGCAGCGGTCGGGCTCGATGTGCCTGCTTCGGATGCGGTGCGCGGGATTATCGGTCTGAGTCTGTCCGAGGCGGCGGCCAGGCTGTTTCCGCAGCAGTCTCATCTGCATGTCGTTGTGGTCGAGGCCTACCGCGATATCTATCTGTCTGAGGATCAGACAAGCGTGTCATTGTTCCCTGGTGTGCGTGAGGCGCTTGATACCTGGCGTGAGCAGGGGTTCAGGTTGGCGGTGGCCACAGGCAAGGGGCGTAAGGGCCTGGCTCGAATTCTCGAGCAGCACGATATGCTCGATTATTTCGATGCAACGCGCTGTGCTGACGAGGCGGTGAGCAAGCCGGATCCTGCCATGCTGCACCAGTTGGTTGATATGCTTGAGACCTCTGCCGCGCGCTCGCTGATGGTTGGCGACAGCAGTTTTGATATTGAGATGGCACATAATGCCGGGATGCGTTCGGTCGCCGTCAGCTATGGCGCTCAATCGCGGGCGCAGCTGCTGGCTTGTGCGCCCTTGCATTGTATTGATGTGTTTGCCGAGTTGCCGTTGTGGCTGCGTGCTCAGCGTGCTGATTGGCAGGTAATCGGACTGAGAGGCTGTAATGGATCGTGATCGCTGGACTGAAGGTGAAATGGTGTCTACGGCTGACTCCAAGGGCGCTGTTGAGGACGCCAAGGCGTGGGCTTTGCTTGAAAGTACACTGAATGCGTCGCTGCAGGAGCAGCGGCGGTCACGCCGTTGGGGGATTTTCTTCAAGCTGCTGACCTTTACCTATCTGTTTGTGGCGCTGGCGCTGTTGTCGCCCCTTGGGCAGTTGGGGTCCTCTGCCGCGGTAGGACCGCATACGGCGGTTATTGAGGTGCGCGGCGTGATTGCCGATCAGGAGGAGGCGAGTGCCGACAACCTGGTCGGAGCCTTGCGCGAGGCGTTTGAAGATGAAAACACCAAGGGCATTGTGCTGCGAATCAACAGTCCAGGTGGAAGTCCAGTGCAGTCCGGTTACGTCTATGACGAAATCAAGCGGCTGCGCGCACTGCATCCGGATGTGAAGGTGTATGCGGTTATTACCGATATTGGCGCCTCGGGTGCCTATTACATTGCCTCCGCTGCAGATGAAATCTATGCCGATAAGGCCAGTCTTGTGGGTTCGATCGGGGTAACTGCTGCCGGCTTCGGATTTGTCGGCACCATGGATAAGCTGGGTGTCGAGCGGCGTACCTATACCGCCGGCGAGCACAAGGCGTTCCTGGATCCGTTTCAGCCGGAAAAGCCCGATGAGCGTGCCTTCTGGCAGCAGGTGCTGAACACCACCCATGAGCAGTTTATTCGCAGTGTGCGTGTGGGGCGTGGAGATCGGCTGAAAGAGACGCCGGATATGTTCAGCGGTCTGGTCTGGTCGGGTGAGCAGGCGCTGGAGCTTGGTCTGGTTGATGGTTTGGCGAGTACGTCTGCCGTTGCACGTGATGTGATCGGTGCTGAGGATCTGGTCGATTTCACCCGTCAGGAGTCGCCGCTGCAGCGCTTTACTCGCCAGCTGGGCGCCAGTGTCGGAGCGGAGCTGGCGACGCGCCTCGGGTTGCAAGGTCCGTCGCTGCGCTGAGTTCAGGGTAGGTTGAGGCCTTCGTTCGCGAGCATGGCGCGCAGGCGGATCAATGGCAGTCCGATCAGGCTGGTCGGGTCATTCCCCTGGATGCGTGCAATCAGGGTGATGCCGAGTCCCTCCGACTTGAAGCTGCCGGCGCAGTCGTAGGGTTGCTCAAGTTGCAGGTAGCGCTCGATCTCCTCGGGGTTCAGGTCGCGAAAGGTGACGTGCACGGGCTCGATGCAGGTTTGTTCGTGACCGTTTGCGCTGTTCAGGACGCAAAGGGCTGTTGAAAAGGTCAGTGTGCGGCCGCTGCTGCGGGTCAGTTGGTCGACTGCGGCGGCGTGGCTCACTGGCTTGCTGACGGGTTCCCCATCGAGCAGCAGGACCTGATCCGAGCCGATGATGAGGTGATCGCTGAATCGGCTGCGCAGTGTCTGTGCTTTGGTTCGGGCCAGGCGCTGGGTGAGTTGCTCGGCGGTTTCGCCCGGCTGCGGGGTTTCGTCGATATCCGGCGAGGCGCACTCGAACGGCTGTCGAAGGCGTTCAAGCAGGCTCTTGCGGTATGGTGAACTGGAAGCAAGAACCAGTTTTTGCATGTTGTATCTCCGCTGGGTTGAGGTGCTTATGGTAGCGGCTGGGATGATTGTTGTGCGAGCTGCCGAACGGCATGCCCAAGGGCTTAAATAGTTTTGACAGGCGGGGTTTGTGCCCCTAGAATTGCGCGCTTATGTCTGGAACCATACCCCCGCACATCGAACCGGCTCGACTGGTTGACCGCAGAATTACGCTGAAAGGCGTAGTGAAGGTGAGCAGTCTTGAGCGCTTTTCGGCGGTGTTGCAGGCCGCGACTGGAGAAGTTCAGGTTGAACTGTACTTTTCCCGGGACGAGCAGCGCATAGCAACCATGCATGGTCATTATCAGGTCGATGCGCCGTTGTTGTGTCAGCGTTGTCTTGAGCAGGTTGTCGTGCCGATCGACAGCGAGTGTGATGTGGGGTTTGTAACGAGCGACGAGGCGGCAAAACAGCTTCCGCGTCACTATGAACCGGTTATTGTGGGTGATGAACCGCTCGATCTGCATGCGCTGATCGAGGACGAGCTGCTCCTGGCTTTGCCTGCAGTTCCGATGCATCCGCAACAAACATGTCAGCATCCGCCAGGGTATCGCCCTGAGACGGCGGAGCTGGAGGAAAAGTCTGAGAAGCCTAATCCTTTCAGCGTGCTGGCCAAATTAAAACGCGATACCTGAGCTTAGGAGCTTATTAGTCATGGCTGTTCAGCAGAACAAAAAGTCCCGTTCCGCACGCGGCATGCGTCGTTCGCATGATGCCCTGTCCGCCTCCGCCTTGTCCGTCGACAAGACCACTGGTGAAACCCACCTGCGCCACCACGTTTCCCCTGACGGTTTCTACCGTGGTCGTCAGGTGATCAACAAGGACAACGACGAATAAGTCTTGTCCACGTCAATCCGCATTGCGATTGATGTGATGGGCGGGGACCGCGGTCCCCGCTGCATTGTCCCTGCTGCGCTGCGCAGTCTCTCGCTGTACCCCTTCCTGCATATTACTCTGGTTGGTGCTGCCGACATCGTCGAGCCCCTGCTGAGTAGTGCTGCTGTTGATTCTGATCGTCTGTCATTTCGTCCTGCCCGTGAACAGATTCTCGCTGATGATCCGCCTGCCAGCGTGCTGCGCGGTAAGCGCGATGCCTCCATGCGTGTTGCTCTTGAGCTGGTCCGGGACGGGCAGGTTGATGGCTGTCTGAGTGCGGGCAATACCGGTGCGCTGATGGTGCTTGCGCGTGCGGTGCTGGGCACCCTTGAGGGTATTCGTCGGCCTGCAATCATGGCCGCATTGCCGGTATCGGGGCGCCTGTGTCATGTCCTTGATCTGGGTGCGAACGTAGATTGCCCGGCCGAACAGTTGGTCGAGTTTGCGATCATGGGCGCTGCCGCGGCCGCTGAGCTGAGCGGTAACCCGGCGCCGCGGGTCGGACTGCTGAATATCGGCAGCGAGACGCATAAGGGCAATCGCCAGGTACGTCAGGCGGCTGCGTTGCTGCAGGTCTGCCCGGCGATCAATTACGTTGGTTCGGTCGAGGGTGATGGCCTGTTTCGGGGTGAGGCGGACGTAGTGGTCTGTGATGGCTTTGTCGGTAATGTGCTGCTGAAAGCCAGCGAAGGGGTTGCGGGCTACCTGCAGGCGGAGCTGCGCAGTGCGGTGGCGGATAGCTGGTTGCTGCGCTGGCTGGCACCGCTGGTGCTGCATGCCACCCGGCGCACGCGCGAGCGCCACGACCCGGCACGTTATAACGGGGCTAGCCTGCTTGGTCTGCGCGGCGTGGTGATGAAAAGCCACGGTTCGGCAGATGAGGAGGCGATTCTGGCTGCCATAGGGCATACGCTCAAGGCGTGTCAGGCCCGCTTGCCGGAGCGTATTGCTGGTCGGGTGCGTGAATGCGGGGCCGTGCTGTGACCCCGGGCGCATTGCCGGCATCCAAATTCCGATGTCACACGCAGGTGTCTAGACTCTCTGCAATCTTTTGATAACAGGATGATGTTATGACTAACACCCTTGGCTTTGTCTTTCCCGGTCAGGGCTCCCAGTCCGTCGGCATGCTGAGCGAACTGGCCCAGCAGCACGCGATTATCACTGAGACGTTTGCCGAAGCATCCAGTGCTCTGGGTTACGATCTCTGGGCGCTGAGCCAGAACGGTCCTGAAGCGGATCTGAATCGCACCGATCGCACCCAGCCTGCGATTCTGACTGCGTCTGTTGCCCTGTGGCGACTCTGGTGTGCCGAATCCGGCGTGCGTCCTGGCTTTGTTGCCGGGCACAGCCTGGGTGAATATTCGGCGCTGGTTGCGGCCAATGTGCTTGATTTTGCCGATGCGGTGCGTCTGGTTGAGCGTCGCGGCCAGTTGATGCAGCAGGCTGTGCCCGAAGGGCAGGGCAGCATGGCTGCTATTCTGGGGCTGGAGGATCAGCAGATCATTGATATCTGCGCTGCGGCATCTCAGGGTGAGGTAGTCAGTGCGGTCAACTTCAATGCGCCGGGTCAGGTTGTGATTGCCGGGCAGGTCGACGCCGTCGCTCGTGCGATTGATGGCTGCAAGGCGGCTGGTGCCAAGCGTGCGCTGCCGCTGCCGGTCAGCGTGCCTTCGCATTGCGCGCTGATGCAGCCGGCTGCCGAGCAGTTGGCTGAGGACTTTGCGGCGCTGAGCTGGCGCGCGCCGGAGATTACTCTGGTGCAGAACGTTACTGCGCGTCCGGCGTCGGACGTGAACGCGCTGCGTCAGTTGCTGGTCGAGCAGCTGTACAGTCCGGTTCGCTGGGTAGAGTCGGTTGTTTACATGGCCGAGCAGGGCGTAACCGATCTGGTCGAGTGTGGACCGGGCAAGGTGTTGGGTGGTCTGAACAAGCGTTGCGCCAAAGGTGTCAACAACCACAGTCTGGAAAGCGTGGCGGGTTTTGATGCGTTCCGCGCGCAGTTTGCTTGAGGAGCAGGGCATGAGTCTGGAAGGAAAGGTTGCACTGGTTACCGGTGCCAGCAGAGGGATTGGGCAGGCAATTGCGCATGCGCTGGCCGCTCAGGGTGCAGTGGTCGTCGGCACGGCTACCAGCGATGCGGGCGCTCAGGCGATCGCTGGCAAGCTGGCAGAGGCGGGCTACAAGGGTACCGGCATGAAGTTGGATGTGCGTGACGCCGAGTCTGTCAGTGCTGTTTTGTCGGCCATTACCGAGGCCTACGGTGCGCCGGCCATCCTGGTCAATAATGCAGGTATCACCGCCGATAATCTGCTGATGCGCATGAAAGATGAAGAGTGGGATGATGTGATCGGCACCAATCTCAGCTCGGTCTACCGTTTGTCCAAGGCAGTCCTGCGGGGCATGACCAAGGGCCGCTGGGGGCGTATCATCAACATCAGTTCCGTGGTCGGCTGCATGGGTAACGCCGGTCAGTCGAACTACGCTGCGGCCAAGGCGGGTATGGAAGGGTTTACCCGCGCGCTGGCGCGAGAAGTCGGTTCGCGAGCCATTACTGTGAACGCGGTAGCACCTGGCTTTATTGACACCGACATGACGCGTGCGCTTAATGACAGCCAGCGTTCGGTCATGCTGGAGCAAATTCCGCTCGGTCGTCTGGGGCAGGCAGAGGAAATTGCTGCCGCTGTTGCGTTCCTGGCGAGCGAAAATGCTGGCTACATCACCGGTGCTACACTGCCGGTCAACGGTGGCATGTACATGTAATTCACTGCCGGTATCGACCGGGGTCGATATTGGCTTGAGTTTCATTGGGTGGAAGCCGCAGGCTTTGACCTCTTTGCGTCAGAGACGATTCGCGCTTGAAACCAAGAGAATTGTTTCTATAAACTACCCGCAGTCCGGCTTCTCGGAACTGCAAATAGGAGTGAGAACAAGGTATGAGTACCATCGAAGAACGCGTCAAGAAAATCGTTGCCGAGCAGCTCGGTGTCAAAGAAGAAGAAGTAACCAACAGTGCTTCTTTTGTTGAAGATCTTGGCGCTGACTCCCTGGACACCGTGGAGCTGGTGATGGCTCTCGAAGAAGAATTCGAGACCGAGATTCCGGATGAAGAAGCCGAGAAGATCACCACCGTTCAGGAAGCTATCGACTACGTGAACGCTCACCAGAAGTAATCACGTAGCCTGCTTGCAGGACGAAAAAAGCCGCAGTACTGGTTTCCAGGCTGCGGCTTTTTTGCATCCGGCTATTTGCACCTGTCGGTTGTGCCGCGGTTCGTGTTGCCGCAGGCGGCATTTGCACGGACAATAGGGCGATTTTGCGCAGGCTCGCGGGCCTGTAGCGGTTTTCACGAGTTGAATAAGGAGTGTGCCGTGTCGCGCAGACGCGTTGTTGTAACTGGTCTGGGTATGCTGTCGCCGCTGGGTAATTCGGTTGAGAGCAGTTGGCAGGCGGCCCTGGCGGGCAAAAGCGGTATCGGTCCGATCGAACATATGGATGTCAGTGCGTTCTCAACCCGCATCGGCGGCTCGGTTCGCGACTTTGAGGTCGAGCTGTACATGGCGGCCAAGGAAGCGCGCAAGCTGGACCTGTTTATTCAATACGGTCTGGCGGCCTGTATTCAGTCGCTTCAGGACTCGGGTCTCGAAGTCACCGACGAGAATCGCGACCGCATTGGTGTGGTCATGGGGTCGGGTATTGGTGGTCTGACCAACATCGAGAAGAACTGTGAGCAGTTGCTGAACAGCGGCCCGCGTCGCATCTCTCCGTTCTTTGTGCCCGGCTCGATCATCAACATGGTCGCAGGTTACCTGTCTATTCAGTACGGTCTTCAGGGGCCGAACTACGCGCTGACCACTGCTTGCACCACTGGCACGCACAGCATCGGTATGGCCGCGCGCAACATTGCCTATGGCGAAGCCGATGTCATGGTGGCTGGTGGTTCCGAGATGGCGACTACCGGTCTGGGGCTGGGCGGTTTTGCCGCGGCCCGTGCCATGTCGACCCGCAACGATGACCCGCAGGGCGCGAGCCGCCCCTGGGATCGTGAGCGGGACGGCTTCGTGCTGTCCGACGGCGCTGGCGCCATGGTGCTGGAAGAGTACGAACACGCCAAGGCTCGCGGTGCGCGCATTTATGCCGAGCTGGTTGGTTTTGGCATGAGTGGTGACGCCTATCACATGACTGCACCGCCGGAAGACGGGCGTGGCGGAGCCAAGTGCATGGTCAATGCGCTCAGGGATGCCGGTCTGAACCCGGAGGATGTTGACTATATCAACGCCCATGGCACCTCGACTCCGGCTGGTGACATTGCCGAAACCTGTGCGGTCAAGTCTGTGTTTGGCTCCCATGCCCGTGATCTGGCCATCAGCTCGACCAAGTCGATGACAGGACACCTGCTGGGCGCTGCCGGCGCGGTAGAGGCGGTATTCAGTGTCCTTGCACTGCGTGATCAGGTGGCGCCGCCAACCATCAATCTGGATAACCCGGACGAGGGGTGTGATCTGAACTACGTTGCGCACCAGGCGCAGCAGCGCAAGATTGAGGTCACGCTGTCCAACTCCTTCGGTTTTGGCGGTACCAACGGCAGCCTGGTATTCCGTCGCTGCGAATGAGCCAGCCCACACCGGTGGCGACGACATGGGTAAACGGGCGGGTTGCTGATAACCTGCCTGTCACTGATCGCGGCCTTGCCTACGGTGATGGTTTGTTCGAAACCCTGCGTGCCTGCCGCGGTACACTGCCGTTGCAGGCGTTGCATTTGGCACGTCTGCAGCGAGGTTGTGCAGCGTTGCGAATACCCTTTCAGGCGGAGTTGATTGCCGCCGAGCTGAACAACGCAGCAGCCAGGGTCGGCGACGGGGTGGTCAAGCTGATACTGACCCGCGGCACCGGTCAGCGTGGCTATGCCATGCCGGTTGACGCAACGCCGTCGCGGGTAATATCGATTTCCCCCTTGCCTCTGTATCCGTCTGACCGGCGTGATGGCGTCCATCTGTTTGCCTGTACAACACGGTTGGCCGATCAGCCGCTGCTGGCGGGCATCAAGCATCTCAATCGGCTGGAGCAGGTGCTGGCGCGCAGCGAATGGCAGGATCCGGCGTTTGCCGAGGGTCTGGTGTGCGATCAGCAGGGAGCGGTGATCGAATGCACCATGAGCAATCTGTTTGCGCGTGTGGCCGGGCAATGGGTTACGCCAGATCTCGGCCGCTGTGGTGTGCAGGGGGTGATGCGCGAATACCTTCTCGCCCAGCTGGCCGAGCGAGGGCAGCCGGCACGTGTAGCACCGCTCAGTCGTGACGCGTTGTACCAGGCGGATGAGGTATTTTGCTGCAATAGTTTGATAGGGGTCTGGCCGGTTGTAGGGCTGGACGATCAGGTCTGGCAGGTCGGGGGCGAAACCCGGCTGCTGCAATCCCTGGCTGAACAGGTTTATCTGTGAAGATTTTTGCCAAGTTTCTGGTTGTTTCACTGTTTCTGGTTTGTGTCATTGGTCTGGTCGGCGGTGTGTGGGGCTTTCTCACCCTGCAGCGTGCGCTGCATCAGCCGTTGCAGCTGACGGAACCGAGCACGCTGGTGGTTGAGGCCGGCAGCACTCCGGGGCGGGTCTTTGCGCGTCTTGAGCAGCAGGGTGTGCTTGAGGGCGCAGGCTGGCTGCGTCGATATTGGCAGTGGCAAATGAAGGGGGCCGTGCTGCATGTGGGTGAGTACGCACTGCAGCCCGAGATGACGGCGGCCGAGCTGCTGCACATGATGGAGCGCGGAGAGGTTGTTCAACGTACCCTCACACTGGTTGAAGGCTGGAATTTCAATCAGGTGCGCCAGGCGCTGCGTGCGGCCGAACACCTGGAGCAGACCTTGTCGCCAGACCTGAGCGATGCCGAGGTCATGGCGGCTCTGGGGTATGAGGGTGAACATCCGGAGGGACGTTTTTTCCCGGATACCTATCAGTACACGCTGGGCATGAGTGATCGGGACATCCTGCAGCGCGCGCACGAGCGTATGGCGCAGGTACTGGCGGAGGTTTGGGCAGAGCGTGATGAGGGATTGCCGATCAAGTCTGCGTACGAGGCACTGATTCTCGCGTCGATCGTGGAGAAGGAAACCGGAGTACCGTCCGAGCGGGCCGAAATCGCTGGTGTATTTACCCGTCGGCTGCGCATCGGCATGCGGTTGCAGACCGATCCGACCGTGATTTACGGCCTGGGGACGGACTATCAGGGCAATATACGTCGTCGCCACCTGCAGCAGGCGACACCTTACAACACCTATGTGATTGATGGTCTGCCGCCGACGCCGATTGCCATGCCCGGGCGCGATGCGATCGAGGCTGCTGCGCATCCGGCTGACGGCAAGAGCCTGTATTTTGTTGCCAGGGGGGATGGCTCGCACGTGTTCTCCAATACCCTGGCTGAGCATAACCGGGCGGTGCGTGCGTTTCAGCTCAAGCGCCGCAGCGACTATCGATCCAGCCCTGCACCGGAGAGCGCACAATGACAGGTGTATTTGTCACCCTGGAAGGGCCTGAGGGTGCAGGCAAGTCAACCAACCTCGGTTATGTTGCCGACGCATTGCGCCGCGCAGGCTGTGAACCGCTGTTGACCCGTGAGCCGGGTGGTACGCCGATTGCCGAGCGGATGCGCGGGATTCTGCTCGAGCACCATGAAGAGCCGATGGACCCGGATGCGGAGTTGTTGCTGGTTTTTGCTGCGCGCGCCCAGCATCTGAATCGGGTGATCAAGCCGGCGTTGGCGCAGGGGCGTGTAGTCATCAGTGATCGCTTTACCGATGCGACCTACGCCTATCAGGGCGGCGGGCGGGGGATCGACGCTGCTCGCATTGCTGCGCTTGAAAACTGGACTCAAGGCAGTTTGCGGCCTGATTTGACGCTGGTGCTGGATGTGCCGGTTGAGGTGGGTATGGCGAGGGCGCGGGCGCGCAGCGCACTTGACCGTTTTGAAAGCGAGCAGCGGGCCTTCTTCGACGCGGTGCGCGAGACCTATCTGCGGCGTGCTGCAGAACATCCGGCGCGCTATCGAGTCGTCGATGCCAGTGGTGAGCTGGACCAGGTTCAGCGTCACCTTGAACCGGTCATCGCGCAGATTCTGGAGCGCTGGCGTGCTTGAACAGGCCCGTACCCCCTTGCCATGGCACGAACCGCTGTGGGCTGCGTTGGCCGCCCAGCAGCAATTTGCCCATGCCTATCTGTTCTGTGGCCCGGCGGGTGCAGGCAAGCGTCATTTCGCTGCAGCGTTCGCCGGCTGGCTGATGTGTGACCAGCCTGGACCACAAGGCCCGTGCCAGCAGTGTCGCAGCTGTTTGCTTCGCCAGGCCGGCAGTCATCCCGACCTGCTGCTGATCGAGCCGGAGGAGGAGGGCAAGGCGATCCGCGTAGATGCCATCCGTCAGTTGGTTGGCTTCATCAGTCAAACCGCCCAGCAGGGCGGGCGCAAGGTGGTTGTGCTGCAGCCGGCCGAGGCGATGAACCAGAATGCCGCCAATGCGCTGCTCAAGTCGCTTGAGGAGCCAACTGCCGAGACCTATCTGCTGCTGATCAGTGATCAGCCGAGTCGTCTGCTGCCGACCATCCGCAGTCGGTGCCGGGTGCAGCCCCTGGGGTTGCCCGGTCTGCAGCAGGCCCGGGACTGGCTGGGGGCGGAGCTGCCGGATGTGGACGACAATCAGCGTACGCTTCTGCTGCAGATGGCTATGGGGGCTCCGTTGCGAGCGCTGGACTTGCATCAGCAGGGGGCCGTTGCCCACCGGGAAAAGGTGGTTGAAGGTGTCAAGGCGCTGCTGAAGGGACAGATATCCGCGCCCAGGCTGGCCGAGCAGTGGAATAGCATCGCCCTTGATTTGCTGCTGGACTGGTTTGCCGCCTGGACGCTGGAGTTGCTGAAACTGAATCAGGGGGCGCAGGAGGCGGCAAGCAGCGCCGATATGGACAAGGTTCTGGGCTACTTGGCATCGCGGATTCAGGCAAGCGAGCTGCTCGATTGGCAGGATTGGCTGTTGCAGCACCGTCGGCAATTCGACAACAAGGCCAACCTCAATCGCCAGCTGTTCCTCGAAAAGCTGCTTGCGCGCTGGAAAATGCTGGCCGAAAGACGTTAATCTGGCGGCCATCGCGTTGAGTGAAAGGAATGATCAATGACTAATCCCACGGCTCCGGGGCCTCGCAACGGTATTCTGTCGCTGACGATCAAGGACAAGTCGGTGCTTTATGCGGCCTACATGCCGTTCGTCAAGCATGGCGGGCTGTTCATTCCGACCAACAAGAATTACCGCCTCGGTGACGAGGTGTTCATGCTGCTGAATCTGATGGACGAGCCGGAGAAGATCCCGGTTGCCGGCAAGGTTATCTGGGTAACCCCGAAGGGTGCCCAGGGCAATCGCGCGGCAGGTATCGGTGTCCAGTTCAGTGATCAGGATAATACCGCGCGCAGCAAAATCGAAACCTATCTGGCCGGTGCGCTGCAATCGGATCGGCCGACCCACACCATGTAGTCTTCATGCTTATTGATTCGCACTGTCATCTGGATCGTCTTGATTTAACGCCCTACAACGGCTCCCTTGATGCGTTGCTGGATGCAGCTCGCGGCCGCGGTGTCGGCAAGTTTCTCTGTATCGGGGTCGATGCCGACAACGCTGCTACCGTGCAGCAACTGGCCGACAGCCATGCAGATGTGTTCTGCAGCGTCGGTATTCATCCGCTCGATCTCAAGGATGGCAAGGCGACCGATCTGGTCTGGCTACTCGAGCGACTGCAGCATCCGCGCACTGTAGCCATCGGCGAAACCGGGCTCGACTATCACTACCAGCCCGAGTTGGCCGAGCAGCAGAAAGCGTCCTTCGCCATTCATCTTGAGGCGGCGAAGCAGACGGGTAAGCCGGTGGTGATTCATACCCGCGCGGCACGCCAGGATACGCTGGAGATGCTGCGCGAGGCAGACCTTGCCAATGCCGGTGTGCTGCATTGCTTTACCGAAGACTGGGAGATGGCCCGGGCCGCGCTGGATATGGGCTATTACATTTCGCTGTCGGGCATTGTGACCTTTCGCAATGCCGACGCATTGCGCGAGGTGGCGCGTCAGGTTCCTGCTGACCGCTTGCTGGTTGAGACCGATTCTCCCTATCTGGCGCCGGTTCCCCATCGCGGAAAGTCGAACGAACCACAGTTTGTCTGTGAAGTGGCGGCATTTCTGGCCGAGTTGCGCGGTGAGGCCCTGGAACATTTCCGTGAGCAAACTACCGATAACTTCCATCGCTTGTTTCCTCTGGCGCAAAGCTGATTTCGAGGCAAAAAAAACCCGAATTCTGGGGGAGGAATTCGGGTTAAGACCATTAGGAGTGATACAGAGGCAGGGCAGTGCCTGCCAGCACAGGAGCAACACTTGGGGGGTATGTCGTTCCTGATAACTTCAGTATTGTCGAAATTGCCCTGCTTTCCAGCTTCATTTCCCGCGTTTATAAACTGATTTGGAATACGCTCTGCGTATTTTATCGTGAAGTGTTGTTATCTCTTTGCGAGGCAATCAGTGCTTCCAGCTGTTCGACCGCCCGCCGGAGGCAAGCGCTGCTGGTGTAGAAATGGGGTGACCAGCGAATACCACCGCCGCGCAGCGCGCAGATCACGCCCTGATCCATTAACTGGCGATGCAGCTCTTTTAGCGCAACGCCCTCAACTGAAAACGTCAGAATGCCCGATCGTCGTTCGTTGCTCAGATTGCTGAGTATGCGCACGCCCGGGATCGCCTCCAGCAAGCTGGCAAGCAGGCAGATGCGGCGGTCAAGCTCGGCAGCGACGGTATCCATGCCGATCTCAAGCAGCAGCGACAGGCTGGCTGACAGAGCTTGTTGAGCCAGGGTGTTTGGGCTGCCGGCCTCGAATCGCCGCGCCGAACGGGCCGGCTGCCAGTCGCAGCGATCATAATCGCCCATCGCCTCAACCATATGCCAGCCGTGCTGGGTCAGCTTCAGTTGATCCCGTACTCGACCGTGGCAATAGAACACGCCAAGGCCTTCCGGGCCGAGTAGCCATTTGTGGCCGTCGGCCATGGCAAAATCGCAGTCAATCGTCTGGACATCCAGTGGCTGCGCGCCGAGGGTCTGTATGGCGTCCACGCAAAACAGGACGCCGCGTTCGCGGCAGGCTTGACCAAGGCGTTCCAGATCCATGCGCAGTCCGCTGCCGTATTGCACGGAGCTGATGCTCAGCAGGCGGGTGCGCGGCGTCATCGCGTTGATCAGCGCCTGTTCCGGCTGGTTGCCCAGCGCTGCGCTGCAAACCCGAACGCCCTGGTCTGCCAATGCCTCCCAGGGAATGCGGTTTGAGGGAAACTCCTGATCGCTGATCAGAACTTCATCGCCGGGTGCCCAGGATAATCCCTGGGCGACAAAGGACAGGGCCTCGGAGGTGTTCTTGACCAGCGCGATGTCGCTGGCAGCGGGGGCATTAAGCAGGGCTTTAAGTTGCTCACGCAGGTGTTTTTCGGTCCGGCTCCAGCGCGGATAGTCGCGCGCACCCTGAATCAGGTTTTCGCGGGCGAAGGCGCTGACGGCGTCCGCTGCCCGCTTCGGCCAGGGAGCCACCGCGGCATGATTCAGGTAGCAGAGTTTCGGATCCTGCGGGAATTCATGCTGCCATTGCTGGTTGAGATCCATGTCGAGCCTCATGTGTGGTGCCATTTTGGCCAAAGATGGGACTGGCACGCGCGGTGATGCCTTAACAGGCCTTTTTCCCCATATTTAGACACATTTGAACCGGATAGTCAGCTTGTAAGCAAATCTGGGCAGCGAGTCATCAACTTGGCATAATGGGGCACTTTGCCAATTTGAATCCGGGTACCTTGATGCAGAAAGAGTCACGTAAAGTTCGCGAATTTCGTCGTCGTGAGCAGGAAATTCTCGATAGCGCGCTGCGCCTGTTCCTTGAGCAGGGTGAAGACAGTGTAACCGTCGAGATGATCGCAGACGAGGTTGGCATCGGCAAAGGGACCATCTACAAGCATTTCAAGTCCAAGGCAGAGATTTATCTGCGGTTGATGCTCGACTATGAGCGAGACCTGGCTGATTTGCTGCATTCGGAGTCCATCGAGCGCGACAAGGCGGCCCTCTCGCGGGAGTACTTCGCGTTTCGCATGAGCGACCCCGAGCGCTATCGGTTGTTTGACCGGCTGGAAGAAAAGGTGGTCAAGTCGAACCAGTTGCCGGCCATGGTCGAAGAGTTGCACAAGATCCGGACCTCCAATTTCAATCACATCACCGGTGTGATTCAGTCCCGTATCGATGATGGCAAGCTGGAAGATGTTCCTGCCTACTTCCATTACTGCGCAGCATGGGCGCTGGTGCACGGCGCGATGGCCATGTACCACTCGCCGTTCTGGCAGGACGTGATCAAGGATCAGGAGGGCTACATGCAATTTTTGATGGATGTAGGCGTGCGAATGGGCAACCGATTCAAACGCCGCAAGGACGGTGAGGAAGCCTAGCCCGCGCCTGGTGCTGAACTCCTGATTTGACCGGCAGTCTCAAACTGGGCAGCCATGTCAGGAGTCAGACCTTGCCCATCTTTCGCATACTTGCTGTAGGCGTGCTCATGCTGGGCACGTTGCCAGGCAACCCCGCCCAGGCGCGGGACTATCGATACACCGACGCCCACCTGCATTACGTTGATTTCTTTCAGGAGTCAGAAGGGGCGGACGCGCTTATTCAGGCCATGGACGCCGCCGGCGTCGATCATGCCATGATCAGTGGCGTGCCGGTTGCCAAGCAATGGCACGAGAATGAGCCCAAGCGCCCGCGCTATTACGCTGGTGACGATGGCGGCGCCTACTGGTTCAGTGCAACCGATGTGCTGGTCGCTGATGCGATTGCGTCGATGCCGGCGGAACAGCGTCGGCGGTTTCATCCCTTTCTATCCGGCTTCAATCCGAACGACAAGAACGCAGATGCCCACATCCGTCGCATGCTCGAGCTGTATCCCGGCTTTTGGCAGGGAATAGGCGAGGTATTTACCCGGCACGACGATCTGACAGCGTTGATCCATGGTGAACCACCGCGGGCCAACAGCGAGGCCATGCACCGGGTCTATGCGCTGGCCGCGGAGTATGATCTGCCGGTGCTGGTGCACAGCAATATCACCTCGCAGCGTGAGCGTAATCCGCTCTATCTGGCCGAAATGGAAGAGCCGCTGCGCAACCATCCGCGGGTACGCTTTATCTGGGCGCATGCCGGCACTAGCATGGAAATTCATCGCCATCAAACACAATTGCCGTTTTTATTGCCGACGTTGCGCCGGCTGCTGACCGCCTACCCGAATCTGTATATTGATCTGTCCTGGACGCTGCGCGAGCCCTATCTTCTTGACTCGGAAGGCAAGCCGGACCCTGACTGGGTTGCGCTGGTCGAGGATTTCCCCGAGCGCTTTATGCTCGGCTCGGATGTGGTGGGGCAGTTCGGCAGTATCGGAAAATATATGCGCGGGTTTGAGCCGTTTCTTGATGCGTTACCGGAAACGGTAGCGCGTGGGGTTGCACGGGATAACTTTCTCGCTATCTTGCCGAGCGCCGAGTGGCGATCGGCCCCGCCGGGCGAGGCCGATCTGGTCGATCAGCGCAATACCAGCGGCGGGTCAGCCCAGTAGCTGCAGTGGTGATAGCCCAGGAAGCCAAACGTATTTGCGTTGCTTGCGTTGGGTACGTCCAGCGTCATCAGGTTTCCGGTCGCTGCCTGCTGCCAGGCTGCTGCGACCCCGTCGGTGGTGTTGGGGTCGCCGGTTTTTGCGAACTGGGTCCAGTAGTCGACCATCTCGCCGGCCAGACTGTTCAGGTCATCCGGATCGCCGGTATAGCGCTGCTCCATGATGGCCTGTGGGTAGAGTACGTAAGGGATTTCCCCGGCGTGGGTGGCCCCCAGCGGGAAGCTCACAGCAAATGGCGGCACCAGGGTCCAGGGGGCGTCCTCGTCACGGAACCAGTACTGGAAGGTATTCATGCTGGCGCCGGCAAAGGTGCTGGCCTGCGAGTAGGCGTTGCAGGCGAACATGAAGTCGGTCCAGATACCGGACAGGGCTGCCTCGAAGGGTTTTGCCTCACCGTCAACAAAGTCCAGATAATCGGTGGCGATCTGGTCGTCGTCGAAGGGGATGCTCGCCTGGTAGGGCTGGAAGAACTCGGCAACGCGCTCACGGTATTCCGCCTCGTCATCAATAGGATCGCCTCCTACTTCATCCAGCGCGACGAACAGGGTGCCCTCGTTCTGGTTGCTGCCGATCATGATGTCGAGCGAGCTGTTGAAGTCGCCGTCGGCCAGTGCCTGCTGAATGGACTTGGGCAGCAAGTCGTCGTCCGGATCCACAACCGGGATTGACTGCGAGCCCTGGGCCGCCAGGAACGCCGATACCGGCAAGGAGCGCAGGCAGCTTGCAGCGGTCTCCGGGTCGGTGCAGCCGAGTCCATTGGCTACCGATGTGCCGAGGAACTGCGCTGTTGCCTTGGGCATCTGGAAGGGCGCATAGGAGCCGCTCTGGACAATGGCGCGCTGGAACAGGTCCGCCTCTTCAGCCCGGGGCGAGACTATGTGGCTCATCACGCTGTGGCCACCGGCGGACTCGCCGAAGATTGTGACATTGGCCGGATCACCGCCAAAGGCAGTGATGTTTTCCTTGACCCAGGCCAGCGCCAGCTGCTGATCCATCAGGGCAAAGTTACCGGCGTCGGATTCCAGGGCAGGGTGGGCCAGAAAACCGAGATTGCCAAGGCGATAATTGAGGGTCACGACGATAACGTCCTGTTCGACCAGGCGCGTCGGGTCGTACTCACCGCCGCCGTTACCAAACACGAAGGCGCCACCATGGATCCAGACCATCACCGGCAGATCCTCCGCTTCAGCGGGCGCATAAACGTTCAGGTACAGGCAGTCCTCGTTGCCTACCTGCTGGCCAGTGGTCAGATCGGACTGCGGGCAGCTGTTGCCGAACTCTTCGCTCAGTCTGAGTGTTGCACTTCTGCTGGCGGGTGGCTGCGGCGGGGCGAGGCGCAGGTCGCCAACCGGCGGCGCGGCGTAGGGAATGCCACGGAAGACGCGGATGCCGTCGTTGCTGATACCGACGACTTTGCCCTCGCTGGTTTCAATCGCCAGGGGGTTGGGGCCGTCGGCACCGCCACCGCCGCCACCTGACAGGCAGGCGGATAGCGTGAGGGCCGCGACGGCGACGGAAAGTAGCTTGAGTGTTGATGCCGAGGTCGGCGTCAGGCGAGCAGTACTCATTATTGTTGTCCTGTACTGTTTAAAAGATTGAGGCATATGCTGAAAGTGATCCGGCCTCAGGGCGAATGCGAGTTATGCGTATGCGTTGAAACTATATGTGAACTCTGTCACGCAGAGCTAAACACGTCCGGGTGGTTTGCTTCGCCAGTCAGACTGGCTATGATGTGCGGTTTTGTGCGGCTCAGCGCCGGGTACAGAGGAGAGGGGCATGGCTATGCAAGAGGCGTTTCCGGTCAGTTATATCGAGCCGGTTTTCCGCCCGCCGAGTGAGGCGCATTCGCTGATTTTGCCGGTGACCAACGGCTGTTCGTGGAACAAGTGCACGTTCTGTGAAATGTACACGGCGCCGCAGAAGAAGTTTCGTGCTCGCGACGAGGCCGAAGTGCTGGACGAGATTCGCCGGGTTGGCGAGCGCTATATTGTGAATCGCATTTTTCTCGCCGACGGGGATGCGATGGTCCTGCCGACCCATCGTTTGCTGCGGATTCTCGAAGCCATTGCCGAGCACATCCCGAGCGTCGAGCGGGTGACCTCGTACTGCCTGCCGCGCAATCTCAAGCGCAAATCGGTTGAAGAGCTGAAAGAGTTGCGTGAGGCCGGCCTGGCGATGCTGTATGTCGGTGCCGAGTCAGGTGATGACGAGGTGCTTGAGCGGGTTAACAAGGGCGAGACAGCCGCTTCGACAGCCGATGCCTTGATCAAGGCGGGGGAAGCTGGCTTGAAGCGTTCGGTGATGATCCTCAATGGCCTAGGCGGTCTGTCGCTTAGCAAGCAGCACGCGCTGAACTCCGCCAGATTGCTGAACCAGACCCAGCCGGAGTTCGTGTCGACGCTGGTCGTCAGTTTCCCCCAGGGGATGGAGCGATTCCGTGAGCGTTATCCGGATTTTGTCGAGTTGAATCAGCAGCAACTGTTCTCCGAGCTGCGCCAGTTCGTTGCCGAGCTGGCGCTGGACAACAGCACGTTTCGCAGCGACCATGCATCCAATGCCCTGGTCTTGAAGGGCGAGCTGGGGCAGGACAAGGACCGGTTGCTGGCGCAGATCGATCACGCCATCAGTCGGCCTGATCAGGCGGGCCTGCGTCCAGAATGGATGCGCGGACTCTAGGAGATGCTATGCGCTACGCATTGATGCTGTTGGCAGTGTTGCTACTGTCGGGCTGCATGAAGCCCTCCGATCTGCAGGATCAGGCCGGCTACTATCTGGGTGATGCCGGCGTGCTCAACCATTACCGCATCAAGCGCAGCAGCACCTGGGTTATTCAATCCGACTCCAAACTCTATATTGCCCAGGGGCATTTCCTGCCCGTCGGCAATCCCTATGCCCGTCCCAATGTGGTTGCCGAGGAAGCATTTGCCGCAGCCGTCGAAGTCTTTCCTGTTGTGCGCCGTGCCCAGCAGCCGCTGGGGCTGGAGGAGGCGCTGGCCGAGGCTCGCAGTTTCGGATACGACTACCTGCTCTACACACGGTTTGCCGCAGCAGATGATGCCGTGGGCAGTATCGAAGAGTGGGAAGAGTCCGGCCATTGGGGTGATCTCGGGCTGGATCGGGGCGTGCTGCAACTGATGCTGCTGGAGGTCGGCACCCGCCACCTGGTCGATTTTGCCCGTATCGAGACACGCGGTGGCTTCCTGCAGTTTTACAAGGCCTCGCCCGAAGACCTGCTGCGCCCGCCGCTGCAGGATTATACCGGTCAACTGCTGGGGCGCTGAGGGCGTCCGGTCAGGAGGAAAAATGTCCGATCGTGCACCGCCGCCGCAGTCGCTGCTCAATAGTCTGCCGCAGCGCGGAGAGTTGCAGCGCCGTGAGCCTGCGCCCGTGCATTTGTGGAATCCGCCGCTCAGTGGCGAGATGGATATGCGTATCGCCCGTGACGGCACCTGGTATCACGAGGGTGAACCGATCCGGCGCCTGGCGCTGGCGCAGCTGTTCTCAACCATCCTCAGGCTTGACCAAGACGCGCGCTACTACCTGGTAACGCCGGTGGAGCGCTGGGCGATCCAGGTCGACGACGCGCCCTTTGTCGCCGTCCGCCTGTCTGTCAGTGGCGAGGGTGAGCAGCAGCAACTGCTGTTTCATACCAGCCTCGAGGATGAGGTCCCGCTTGATGGGGAGCATCCATTGCGCGTTGAGCTTGATCCGCAATCCGGGGAGCCGTCTCCCTACATCAGAGTTCGCGCCAATCTGGACGCACTGATAAGTCGCACGGTGTTCTACGAATTGGCCGACCTGGCGGTTGAGGCCGAAGTCGCAGGTGTGCAGCGAATCGGTGTATGGAGTGGTGGCCGCTTCTTTCCGATAGACGGCGCCGATTAGGTGCGCGATCTTCGCCGGCGTGCCAGTACAGGGCACGCCGGGACAGTACTCTCCTGTTGTTAACGCTCTGCCTGGTTGTCAACCCGGAAAACACAAAAAAGCCTGTTTTTTTGATGTTGATATTTACCATATGTGGGTCTAGCATTGCCCGGAATGCACAACAAATAGTGTTTTGTCGGCCGGGATGCGTACAGGTCAAAAGCCTTTGCGTCAAGCCCTAGATGGTGGTTCAGGTCGCGTTTTCAGGAGACAGAAATGAGTCAAACAGCCAAGGTGCAGCGCCTGCATAATGTGGTGACCAGCATCCCTTTGCAGCCCGCGTCAGAAGACATTTGGGATACCAAATACCGCCTCAAGACCAAGGATGGCAAAGCCATCGACAAGTCGGTTGACGAGACGTTTCAGCGTGTCGCTCGTGCCCTGTCCGAGGTGGAAGCACCGGAGCTGCGCGAGGAGTGGTACGAAAAGTTTCTCTGGGCACTGCGTCACGGCGCGATTCCGGCTGGCCGTATTACCTCCAACGCCGGGGCACTTGAGCACAAGCCGGCGACCTCGACGATCAACTGCACCGTGTCGGCGACCATCGGCGATTCGATGGACGACATTCTCGCCAAGCTGCACGAAGCGGGTCTGACTCTCAAGGCCGGTTGCGGTATCGGTTACGAGTTCTCCACCCTGCGTCCGAAGGGCGCCTATGTCTCCGGCGCCGGTGCCTATACCTCGGGCCCGCTGTCGTTCATGGATATCTACGACAAGATGTGCTTCACCGTATCCTCTGCCGGTGGCCGTCGTGGAGCCCAGATGGCGACATTCGATGTCGGTCATCCGGACGTGATGGACTTTATTCGCGCCAAGCGCGAAGGCGGCCGTCTGCGCCAGTTCAACCTGTCATTGCTGATCACTGAAGAGTTCATGAAGGCGGTTGAGGCCGATGCCGACTGGCAGCTGGCGTTCCCGCTGAATCAGGCCGAGATGGAAGCCGATGGCGTTGACGTCAACGATGCGGAACAGGTGATCTGGCGCGAGTGGCCGAGCAACGAGCGCTATGTCAGCCGCGCGGATGGCCTGGTTGCCTGCCGTATCTTCCGCACCATGAAAGCGCGTCGTATCTGGGACATGATCATGAGTTCCACCTACGACTTCGCCGAGCCCGGCTTCATCCTGATTGACCGTGTCAACGAGATGAACAACAACTGGTTCTGCGAGGAGATTCGCGCAACCAACCCCTGTGGTGAACAGCCGCTGCCGCCCTATGGCGCCTGCCTGCTGGGTTCGATCAATCTGACGCTGTTCGTTCGTGATCCGTTCACTGAAAAGGCCCGGTTTGACTGGGACGAGTACCGTCGCGTTGTCGACATCTTCACCCGTATGCTGGACAACGTGGTCGAGATCAACGGCCTGCCGCTGGAGCAGCAGCGCAACGAGATCTACCGCAAGCGCCGTCACGGTATGGGCTTCCTGGGCCTTGGCTCGGCCATGACCATGCTGCGCATGAAATACGGTGAGGCCGCCTCCCTGGAGTTCACCGAGCAGGTGTCCCGCGAGATGGCCATGCAGGGCTGGCGTACCGGTCTGGCGCTGGCAGAGGAAAAGGGCGCCGCGCCGATCATGGACGAAGAGTTTGTGGTGACCGAGGCGATGCTGTCCAAGCGTCCGGAAATGGTTGCTGACGGTATCAAGGCCGGTGACAAGGTCGCTGGCAAGGTGCTGTGGGCCAAGTACAGCCGCTATATGCAGCAGGTGGCAGGCGAAGATGCCGAGCTGGCCGCTGCACTGGCCGAGAAAGGTTCGCGCTTTACTCACCACAGCTCTATCGCGCCTACCGGTACTATCTCGCTGTCGCTGGCCAATAATGCTTCCAACGGTATCGAGCCGAGCTTCGCGCACCACTATTTCCGCAATGTGATCCGCGAAGGCAAGAAGTCGAAAGAGAAAGTTGACGTGTTCAGCTTTGAACTGCTGGCGTACCGGCATTTCATCAATGCTGATGCGCTGCCGAGCATGGACGCCGAGT
This sequence comes from Halopseudomonas sp. L-58, assembly GCF_056859475.1. NCBI lineage: Bacteria > Pseudomonadati > Pseudomonadota > Gammaproteobacteria > Pseudomonadales > Pseudomonadaceae > Halopseudomonas > Halopseudomonas sp. L-58. Next base: position 77,980 of record NZ_JBSXON010000085.1, on the reverse strand, counting down.
CGCGCAACCTGCCGGAGTACTTCATCGCCGCTGATGACGTGTCCCCGACTCAGCACGTTGACGTACAGGCCGCGGCTCAGAAGTGGATTGACTCGTCGATCTCCAAGACGGCGAACGTGCCGACCGACTACCCGTATGAGTCCTTCAAGGACATCTACATGTACGCCTTCCACAAGGGGCTGAAGGGTTGCACGACCTTCCGTTTCAACCCGGAAGCATTCCAGGGCGTACTGGTCAAGGAACAGGATCTGGCCAACACCACCTACCGCTTCAAGCTGGACGATGGCACCTTCATCGAAGCCAAGGGTGGCGACGAGATCGAGTATGATGGCGAGCTGCACACCGCCGCCAACCTGTATGACGCCCTGAAAGAAGGCTACTACGGCAAATTCTGAACCCGTGCCGCTGCGGCGGCACACGGTAGTTCGCAAACCTGATGAACCGGCCACGCCCAGGCGTGGCGAGGAAGTGAAAGACATGGCACTGAAGATCAACAGCAAGATTGTCGACTATGCTGTAGTCAAACCCGATGAACCGGCCAAGGCCCCGGAAGCCAAGGCTGCTCCGGCGATCGAGGAAATGCACGAGAAGCTCAAGCGCCCCGAGTTTCTTGAGGGCTCGACCTACAAGATCAAGACTCCGACCTCGGAGCACGCGATCTATGTCACCATCAATGACGTCGTGCTCAACTCCGGCAGCGACCACGAGAGTCGTCGTCCCTTCGAAATCTTCATCAACTCCAAGAACATGGAGCACTATCAGTGGATTTCAGCCCTGACGCTGATTATCTCTGCTGTGTTCCGCAAGGGCGGTGACTGCACCTTCCTGGTTGAAGAGCTGCGCAGCGTGTTTGACCCCAAGGGTGGTTATATGAAGCGCGGTGGCCGCTGGAGCCCCTCGCTCGTCGCTGAAATCGGCGACGTGCTGGACCAGCATCTCAAGCGCATCGGCATGATCAAGGACGAGATGGACGATCACCAGCAGGCGTACCTTGAGCAGAAGCGCGCCGAGTTCGCCAATCTCAAGCCCCAGGCGCAAACTGAAGCCGACTGCGACGACAGCGCCAACGCCTATCCTGAAGGTTCGCAGATGTGCGGCAAGTGCCACACCAAGGCCGCGATCCAGATGGACGGCTGCCTGACCTGCCTGGCTTGCGGCGACAGCAAGTGCGGTTGATCAAACCTGCTCGCAGTGTCTGAAAAACGCGCCCTCAGGGGCGCGTTTTTTTGACCTGAAAGCAGCAAGCAGCAAGCTGCAAGCTTCAAGCCAAAAGCCAAAAGCCAAAAGCCTGGGTTTGGTGTGGTAGCTTGGCTGCCATCGGGTACAGCCCAAACTGAAAGTCAGGGTCTGCCGTGCAACAGGCGGTAAGGTCTTGCTCTTTGCTCAACCACAAACGCAAACTCTTGGCTTCCAGCTTGTTTTTGCTTGAAGCTTGAAGCTTGAAGCTTGTGGCTTGTGGCTAGCCTCAGCCGCTTGCCGCTGTAGCCATCCATTCATCCTCCCCATATCCCCCAACAGGGGGGCTGAACCTGCAGGGTTCCTGACCCTAGCATCAGGCTCCGACATTCAACGCGGGGTCTGTTCATGGCTTACCTGACGGTAAATAACGTTCGTCTGCACTTCGAGCGCTTCCCCCAGCCGGGCAAGCCGGTTCTGGTTCTGAGCCATTCACTGTTTTTTGACTGGCGGATGTTTGAGCCGCTGATCGAGTTGCTGCACCCGTATTTCGAGATCATTGCCTACGATCACCGGGGGCAGGGCTTGAGTAGTCGCAGCGGGCCGCTCGACATGGATTCGCTCACCGAGGATTTGGCAGCTCTCATCGATCTTCTTGACCTTGCGCCCTGTTACGTTGCAGGCAACTCCATGGGGGGCTTCGTTGCCTTGCGCCTTGCTGCCCGTTATCCCGAGCGTCTGGCGGGGTGCATAGTGATGGGCAGCAGCGCCGATCGGGAGCACCAACTGGCCGAGTTCGAGCCGCTGGTCAATCAGCTGGCTGCCGAAGGTGCCGCCGATCAGGTCGATACCCTGATGTACATCATGTTCGGGGATCAGACCCTGCGCAGCCCCGAGCACGCGGCGCTGTGCGCTCGGTGGCGTACGCACATGCGCAAGTTGGGGCCGGATATCGGCGTAGCTGCCAGGGAGGTCATCCATCGCGCCTCCGTACTCGATGAACTTGCCGGCCTGCGTGTGCCGCTGCTGGTCCTGGCTGGCGCTGAAGACCATGCCTACAGCACGGCGCTATCCGAGCAGATAGTCGAACGCAGTGGGCGCGGGCAGTGCAGGGTGATTTCGGCGGCCGGTCACTCGCTGGCGCTGGAGCAGCCGGCACAGGTTGCCGATGCGATTCGCCAGTTCGCTGCCGATGCCGTCTGAACGTCAATAAACAGATCAACGACAACAATAACGACAACAGAAGAGTCATGCCCATGAAGAAGTTGATTGCCTTTCCCCTGGTGGCGTCATTATGTGTGCTGGCGACTGCCGCACCCGCGGTTACAGTGGATAACGCCGCGATGCTGACGGTAGAAACCGATGGCAGTGAGTGGTTGAGCTACGATCGGACCTGGTCGCAGCAGCGCTTCAGCCCGCTGCAGCAGATCAATACCGGCAATGTTGATCAGCTTGGGCTGGCGTGGTCCATTGATCTGGACAATACCCGCGGGCTGGAAGCGACACCGCTGTATCACGATGGCGTGCTGTACACGTCGCTTTCCTGGAGTCGAGTAATGGCGGTGGATGCCGAGAACGGCAGCATTCTGTGGAGCTATGATCCCGGCGTAGACCGTGCACGGGGGCGCCAGGCGTGCTGTGACGCGGTCAATCGCGGCGTCGCACTGTGGAAGGGCAAGGTATACGTCGGTACGCTCGACGGCAGGTTGATCGCGCTGGATGCCAAAACCGGTAAGCCGGTCTGGACCCGGGAAACAGTCGACAGGGAGAAGCCCTACACCATTACCGGCGCGCCCCGTGTACTCAATGATATGGTCCTGATCGGCAACGGTGGCGCAGAGTTTGGTGTGCGCGGCTATTTCTCGGCCTATGATGCGGCGACCGGCGACATGCGCTGGCGTTTCTACACCGTACCGGCAGACCCGGCCCAGGGGCCGCAAGCCTCGCCTGCGCTGGAAAAGGCGCTGCCGACCTGGAGCGAGAAAACCCGCTGGGATCTCGGTGGCGGCGGCACCGCCTGGGACAGCATGGCCTATGATCCGGCATTGAATCTGCTGTATGTGGGCACCGGCAATGGCTCTCCGTGGAATCGCGAGGTTCGCAGCCCTAGCGGCGGCGACAATCTGTATCTGTCATCCATCCTGGCCCTGCGCCCCGAGACAGGCGAACTGGTATGGCACTACCAGACTACCCCGGGGGATAGCTGGGACTATACCGCAACCCAGCAATTGACCCTTGCCGAGCTGGAGATCGACGGCAAGCCGCGTCAGGTCATCATGCAGGCCCCGAAGAACGGCTTTTTCTATGTGCTTGACCGGGCGACCGGAGAGCTGCTGTCTGCCGAGAAGTTCGGCAAGGTGACCTGGGCAGAGCGTATTGACATGGCAACCGGGCGTCCTGTCGAGGCGCCAAATGCGCGTTACGAAACCGAGCCGGCACTGATCTGGCCAAGCCCTTTCGGCGCACACAACTGGCATTCGATGTCCTACAGCCCGCTTACCGGACTGGTGTATCTGCCCTATCAGGAGATACCTGCGACCTACGCCAACGAGGGCGGAAACTTCGTTGTACGTAATGCCTTCAACACCGGAGCCGGCCTGGAAAACCGGGGGCTTCCGCGCGAGTATGCAACCGGTGCCCTGATTGCCTGGGACCCGGTCAAACAGGCACCAGCCTGGCGGGTGGAACGGCCCAACCACTGGAACGGTGGCACTCTGGTGACCGCAGGTAATCTGGTTTTTCAGGGTACCTCGGCAGGTCAACTTGAGGCCTACAGTGCTGACGCGGGGCAGCCGCTTTGGCAATTCTCCACACAGACCGGCGTCATTGCCGCGCCCATGACCTATCGTCACAACGGCGAACAGTACATTGCCCTGATGGCAGGATGGGGCGGCGCTGCGGCGTTGTTTGGTGGCGATGCAGCCGTTGCTGTCGGCACGCGGAACGTCAGTCGCATGCTGGTGTTCAAGCTGGGTGGCAAGGCCGCGTTGTCGCCGGCACCGCTGCAGCAGCAGCTCGATCGGGTCCCGCAGCCGGTGGTCGCTGCCGCCACTGACATCAGCGCAGGGGCCGACCTGTATGCCACTTACTGCATGGTCTGTCACGGCGCTGGAGCAGTTGGCGGCGGCGTCATCCCGGATCTGCGTCATTCTTCCGACGCCGTTCGCGATGCCTGGGAAGCCATCGTTTTGCAGGGTGCGTTCAGCGGCAAGGGTATGGCCTCGTTTGCGGACAGCCTGTCAGCAGAGCAGGCCCGCCAGATCAAGCTGTACGTGATGCAGCGTGAATACGAGAGCGCCTTGCCAACCACTCAGGTCGAAACCGAGTGAGCCGTTGGCGTTCAGTCTGTGACTGGTGATGCTGATTGAGTATTTACTCTAAACAGTGCCGTTCGTATGATGGGGTGGCTGGCAATGGCGGTCACCCCTTCTCTCTGGCGCTGTTGCCGTGCGCTGTGCTGCCGCTCTGCTAGGGTAGGTAGTGGAATAACAAAAAGAGGCTGTCGCAGGCAGCCCGTGCTCGGCATGGATCGAATTCATGAACAGGAATCGCGTGGAATGGATTGCTCCGCAATCCTCCCCCGGGCAGGACGGGGGCAACGATCTACCGGTGTTGCTGACGACCAAAATCACCCCACCGCGTCGTGGCCGAGGCGTTCTTCCTCGTCCACGTCTTGAGCAGCTTGCCGAGCGACTGACCGAGCGTCGCGTCGCCATTGTCGAAGCGCCACCGGGGTACGGGAAAACCACGCTTGCCGGCATTTGGGCCGAGCGTCTCTCCAGTTTGGGTCAGGGTGTTGCCTGGTTGTCGCTGGATGCCGATGACAACAACGCCCACCGTCTGTTGTATTACCTCTGTGCTGCCATCAATCATGTGCTTCCTTCAGTTGCCTGCAGCTGCCTTGCGCGGGCCCTGAGCCCGTCGGCAGGCAGTGCGCAGTCACTGGCAAGCCTGTTGCTCGCCGATCTGGAGCAGAGTGCGCAGCCGCTTACGATCTTTTTCGATGATTACCACTGCATTGGCGATGACGTGCTGATTGAGGCGCTGCGTTGTCTGGTTCAGCGGGCTCCCGAGCATGTTCATCTGGTATTCATTGGCCGCAAGGATTTGCCTGAGGCGATTGTCGAGCATTGTTATGCCGATGATCGACTGGATATCGACGTGGCGCTGCTGCGGTTCGACGCTGATGAAACCCGCGACCTGCTGCGCAAGGGCGGGCTGCAGCCGGAACAGGGCGGTGACTTGTGCAGCATCCAGCAGGCCGCTGACGGCTGGATAGCGGCGTTGCGAGCGTACCTGCTGGCGCCGGCACCGGGTAGTGGGCGCTATATGCCACGCAGTATCAGCAATCTGTTTGACGAGTTGCTGGGCCAGCTGGATGTCGATACCTGTCGAGCGCTCTGCTCGGTTGGGCTGCTGGAGAAGTTCAGCCTGCCGTTGCTGCGCAGCCTGCTGGGTGACTCTGCGGCAGAGGCGCTCCTGCAGCTTTTGCGGCGACGTCAGTTATTCCTCAATGTGCTGGACGAGCAGGACAGCTGGTTCAGCCTGCACCCGTTATTTCGCGAGCACCTGCGCAGCGCCTGTCTGGCCCGGGATGACGTTGCGGCGCGGCAGTTCCTGCTGGGTGCAGCCCGATGGTTCGCCGAGCGCCAGCTCTGGTTCGATGCGATCCAGCTTGGGATGTTGAGCGGCGATGTGGAGCAACTGCGAGAATGGATTCAGGAATGTGCTACCACCCTGATGGAACAGGGTGACTTCAGCACCCTGGTACTGATGGAAAAACGCTGGAAGATGCAGTCGGGTGATAGCTCGCTGGCGCTCAAGGTCACCCGTGCCTGGGCGATGGGGCTGGCGCTGGAGTACGCCTCGGCCATGCGCCTTGCCGAGGAGCTGGAGGCAGAGGTTCAACAGCTTGATGCGGGAGAGGAAGCCGCCGCACTGCATTGGGAGGTGCAGGCCATCAAGGCCATGCTCTGGGCGCTTGATGATCGCTACGGCCTGGCAGCGCCGGTCGCCGATGCCTGCATCAGCTCCGGCCTTGGCAGCCCTTGGGCTCGCAACGTATTGCTCAATATCCTCTGTGGTGCGCACATGCGCGCCTGCCGCTGGGACCAGTTATACGCATTGCCCCCGACCCAACTCCTGCAGCAGGGAAATGGTGGCTACTTCCTGCATGAGTGCTACCGCAAATCGCTGTACGCCCTGAGTGAGTTCTATCAAGGACGCATCGTTCAGGGCATGGCGACGCTGGATGGACTGCTGGATCAGGCCGACGAGTTATTCGCCCCGGATTTGCGTCGGCCCAATCCGGTATTGACTGCATTGCCCAAGGGGTTGGGAGCCTTCGGTCATTACCTGCGCGCAGAGTATGCAGAAGCAGACATAAAGCTGCAGGAGGCGTTGCCCTACATCAAGACCGGCAGCTTTATCGAATGCACCGCATTTGCCTGCATGACGCAGGTGCGGCTGTTGGCTCATCAGTCGCGTTTTGCCCAGGCGCGCCGGGTGCTGGACGAGCTTGAGTCGCTGGCCCTGGAGCGGCGCTGGCCCAGGCTGCAGGCGCGTGCGCTGCTGGAGCGGGTCAGACTGCACCTGATTGAGCGCAAGCCGCGTGAGGCCAATGTCTGCAGTGCCATGCTGCAGCAACTTGCGCGGCTCGATTGGCCCGATCAATGGGTTGATCGAGCCTACTTTGCATTATTGTCCCGCCTTTGGCTGGCACTGGATCTGGAACGTTGTGATTCCGCAGTGCTTGATGAGGCGCTGGCGATGCTGCAGCAAATGCGCACCAGCGAGATCTGGATGTATTACGTTGAACTGGGCATCGTTACTGGCGTGCTGTTGAGCCGCGAGCGCGGTGTCGCCAGTGCCGCTGCGCTGCTGGAGTCGGTCGTTGGTATTGTCAGGGACACAGGAATGGTAAGTCTGCTTGGCGACCTGCCCGGGCATGATATTGGCGCATTGTTCGCGCGTTACTGCCCGCCTGATCTGCAGCTTCAGCTTGCCGACATGCTGGGGCTGGATACGCCGGTGGAGGAAGGCGGCGGAAACGGTGCGTTGCTGACGCTGACCGTCAAGGAGCGGCAGGTTATTCAGTTGGTGGCCGAAGGCAAGTCGAACAAGCAGATAGCGCGTGATCTCAACGTCACACCCGAGACGATCAAGTCACACATGAAGAACATCTTCGCCAAACTCAAGGTCGACAATCGCGCCCAGGCTGCGGTGATGGTGCAGCAGGCTTAGTGGCGACAGCCACAAGCCGCAAGCAAAAGCAAAAGCAAAAAGCCGGCAGTGGTGGCTGGCAGCAGGAGCAGTGCGGTGGAGTGGAGGCGATCAGCTTGCCGCTTGAAACTTGCGGCTTGCAGCTCCGAGAGGAGCCCCCTGTCGCCCGGAGCAGCGGAAACGACAGGGGGAGAGGGTGGATATCAGCGGATACCCGAGGCGCGCAGTGCGTTGGGAGTGAAGTCGGCAGACGACGCCTTGAAGCTGAAGTCGTAGGGCTTGCGTTCTTCGTTGGTCATGCCCAGCGCCATGTAGCGTCCGTTCTGCAGGTCGTACAGCGTTTCCAGAGCGTATCCGGGGATTTTCAGATCGAAGCGTTGCAGAGCCATCGCTTCCGCTACGCGCCACAATCCCCCGCGGCCATCGTAGTGGTCGATAGCACCAGCTAGCCAGTTATCCTCGTCGATAAAGAAGTGGCGCTTGGCGTAGACGTGACGCTGGCCTTCCTTGAGGGTGGCTTCCACTTCCCAGACGCGGTGCACTTCGTAGCGCACCAGATCCTGGTTGATATGGCCCGCCTGGATGATGTCATCGTACTTCAACTCGCGTGAGGCAAGAGCGAAGTTGTTGTACGGGATCAGCAGTTCACGCTTGCCAACCAGTTTCCAGTCGTAACGGTCGGGCGAGCCGTTATACAGGTCGTAATTATCGGAGACCCGGGTGCCGTCCGCACCGAACGCCGGTCCGTCATAGGCCACCTGGGGTGCGCGACGCACGCGGCGTTGGCCGGCGTTGTAGATCCAGGCGGCGCGCGGCTCCTCGACCTGGTTGATATTCTCGTGCACCAGCAGTACGTCACCGGCCAGGCGTGAGGGCGACAGGATACGCTGGGTGAAGTAGAACATCAGGTTATCGGAGATCTTCGGGCCGTAATCGGTCAGTGCGGTAGCAAAGCTGTACGCATCCTGCAGAATCACCATGGTGTTCGAACCATTGGCCTGCGGGGTTGCCTGCGCGATAACGCGGGTAAAGCTGCCACCGCGATAGCGGGTGATGTGGTTCCAGATAACCTCCACACCGTTTTGCGGAATCGGGAAAGGATAGGCCGTGTCGAAGTTTTCTAGGCCGTTTCCGCCCTCGGCCAGTTGTGTATTGACGGCGTTGCGGGCGACCGCGTCAAACACCTCTTGCGGCACGGTAGCGCTGCGGTTGGTTTGGAAGACCCGCATGCGATAGGTATCAGGGTAGCGTCTGAGCATGGCCTTCTGGCCTTCGGTCAGCATGTCCGCATACTGATCCATATTCGCCGCAGTGATGGTGTATTGCGGCTGCTCGCCGGCGAAGGGGTCGCCAAAAAAACCGTCGGCGTCGACCGGCGCCGCATCGGTTGCCATGCCGCCGGTCCAGGCGGGAATGGTGCCGCTGGCGTTGCCGGCACGTTCGGCGCCCATCGGGGTAAGGGTGGTCTGCAGCTTAGCCGCCTCTTCCGGAGAGACGGCTGCGCTGACCGACAGCGCAAGGGCGCTGAGCATGGCGCCACCGAGAATCTGCAGGGATCGTTTGTGAATCGGTTTCATCGCTTGCTCCGTTTCTTATTAGAAGTTAACGCCGACGCTGACAGCAACGAAGTCGCGGTCAGTGTTGGGGTTGTAGTCGCCACCGAAGAAGTTGGTGTAGTTGATGCTGGCGTTGTACTTGTTGTTGTACACCCCGGTCAGGCCGACGCTGGCGGCCATGGAGCCTTCAACAAAGTTCGGACCGGTGCCGTCAACGTCGTGTGAGAACGCGAAGCTGGGCTTGAGCGCCACGCCCGCGAAGCCCTCGTACTCCATGTTGACCAGGGCGCGGTAACCCCAGGAGCTGCTGGTGTAGAAGCCGTCGTACGTGCAGTCCGATGGGTTGGCAGTGTTAAGCACGCCCTCGCATGCCCCGAACGGCAGTGGCCCGGAGCCATATAGTGAGTCGCGGCCGTAGCGCAGTTCATCCAGGCCTTTCTTGATGCCGCTGACGTGGTTGTAACCGACTTCGCCGATGACGGTCATGCTGCGCGCGCCGAGGATATTGTCAAAAATACGGACAGCCGTAACCTGCGCCTGGGTGACAGGCAAACGCTTGTAGCCCTGAATGATGGTGCCGGGGGGAATGGCTACGCCGAGAACAGCTCCGGGCACGTGGCCACTGGTGTTCAGCGGCGTAACGGCATTATCGAGGGCTGCACCGGTCAGATCGTAGGAGTTGATCTGGACTGGCTGGTTTGGTCGGTAGCTGAGCTCGCCGGACAGCGCAGTACCGCCAACGTTGGTCTGGAAGCTGACACCGTAGATCCGGATGTCCTCCGGGTAGGCGAGGAAATAATTACCCAACAGGGCCACGTCAACTTGCCCGGTCTGGGAATTGGGCTCTGCACCAATGACCGTCTGGCCGCCAGCTGCGATAGTGTTATAGGTTGGCAGGCGGCTGTGAATGTTCATGAAGTACAGGCCGAACTCGGTCTGATTCAGCTGCTCGGCGTAGTAGCGGAACGATACGCCAAATTGTCCGTCGTCCCTGGCGTCTACGTCGCCGGCGCGCGGTACATAGACAAAGGTTGGATCGCCGTTGGCACCGTTTTGGCTTCCCCCAACGCCGACCTGGTAGCAACCGTCAGCCAGGGTATCGCTCGGCGCGAAGAAGGTACCGCAGTTGTCGATGACCGTCTGATCCCACTCCAACTGGTAGAAGGCTTCCATCCCGAGATTTTCAGTCAGGCTCTGGGATAGGTAGAGCATGTTGACCGGAATAAGGCCTTCCTTGATCTCCGCGCCGGGTCGACGGAAGGCGGCCGCGTCGATCGGGTTGATGCTGTTGATGCCATTCTGAATGAAGGTACTTTCACCCCAGCTCACCACCTGCCTGCCGATGCGGACCGAGCCCGGCATGTCGCCAATGGCATAGTTGTGGTAGAGGAACGCATCGAGCAGCTGCACTCCGGAGGCCTGGGCCGCGGTCTTGCGATTGTCATCGTCGATGTCGTACAGATCCTGGTGCCCGTCCTTAAGCTCGAAGTCGTACCAGTATTTTCCGCGCAGGAAGACGCCGGTATTACCGTATTGCAATGACAGGTCGTGGATGCCTTTGAAAATGGTCGAGAAGGCATCGCCCTTGTCGAAGTTCAGGCGATTGTCGTCGGTGTTGGCGGCGTTGGCGTTGCCACCGTTGTTGGCCCAGATCAGGTCCTTGTCCGGGCTGGCGGTTGCCCAGCTGGAGCCGATGGAAATGCTGGAGTCGAATTGGCCTTCGATTTCACCGATGTCGAATCGCACCGCATGCGCAGGCAGTGCGGAAGCCATTGCGATGGCGACAACCATGGGTTTGAGGCTGCAGGTCAGAAACGTTCTTGTTGTTATGTTCTTCATGTTGTCCTCGCGCCGGGCGCTTGTTGTTATTGAGGATCCCAGGCTCGCAGCAGTGACGGGACGCCGTTCTGCCGCAGGATCTCATTGTAGTCCGATAGGTTTCGTGTTTATACCCCCCCTAATGGGGGGTGATGGGGCGTGGGGCGAGGTGCGTTCGGCCTGCAACGGGTAGGTCAGCTTGCGTCGCTGGCGACCTGGTTCATAATGCCTGCGGGGCGTCCGTCCCGGTTACCAGGAGAGAGGCTGATGACTATTTCCCCGCTGCTGATAGGTGGCAATCAGGCTGGCGGCGTGGCGATTGAGCCGCGCATGGCCAATCGTCACGGGTTGATTGCGGGCGCGACCGGCACCGGTAAGACCATTACGCTGCAGGTGTTGGCGCAGGCCTTTTCGCAACTGGGTGTCCCGGTGTTGGTGCCCGATATCAAGGGTGACTTCTCGGGCATCGCGAAACCGGGTGTGGTATCGGAAAAGCTGCAGCAGCGCGCCCTGCGTGTAGGTATTGACGCTCTGGAGCCCAAGGGTGCGCCGGTGGTGTTTTGGGATGTGTATGGCGAGAAGGGGCATCCGCTGCGTCTGACCATTTCCGAGCTTGGCCCGCAACTGCTGTCGCGGTTGTTGGGGCTGAATGAAACCCAGAGCGGCATCATCGATATTCTGTTCCGGGTCGCTGATGATCAGGGCTGGCTGCTGCTCGACATGAAAGACCTGCGGGCGATGCTCAATCATGTCCACGAGCTCCGTGCCGAACTGGGGCCGCGTTACGGCAATATCTCACCGGCCAGCGTCGGCGCTATCCAGCGCTCGTTGCTGCGTCTGGAACAGCAGGGCGGGGAGCCGTTGTTTGGCGAGCCTGCCGTCTCGCTGGATGACTTTCTCCAGGTCGACGAGCACGGTCAGGGCGTGGTCAATATCCTGCATGCCGAGCGCCTGTATAGGGAGAGCCCGCTCGGCTATGCCTGTGTCCTTCTGTGGCTGCTGTCCGAGCTGTTTGAGCAGCTGCCGGAGGTTGGTGATGCCGACAAGCCCCGGTTTGTGCTGTTCTTTGATGAGGCGCACCTGCTGTTCAATGACACCCCTAAGGCGCTGCTGGATCGGATTGAACAGGTCGTGCGGCTGATCCGCTCCAAGGGTGTGGGCGTGTACTTCGTTACTCAAAGCCCGCTCGACCTGCCGGATGCCGTGCTGGCGCAGCTAGGCAACCGGGTGCAGCACGCGCTGCGCGCGTTTACTCCGCGGGACCAGAAAGCAGTCCGTGCTGCGGCCCAGACTTTCCGCACCAACCCGGATCTGGATACCGAAGCCGTGATCACTGCTCTGGGCGTGGGTGAGGCGCTGGTCTCGGTGCTGGATGAAAAAGGCTCGCCGTCCATCGTGCAGCAGATCTGGGTGCGACCGCCGGACAGTCAGATGGGGCCGATTACGGACGCCGAGCGCGCTGCCATGCTCGCCTCCTCACCGCTCAAGGGCGTGTACGACGAGCCGGTTGATCGCGAGTCTGCCTATGAATTGCTGCAACAGCAGGCCGAGCGTTCGATGTCGGAAGAAAAACCGGAAACGCGCAAGCAGGGCACCACGCGCAGCCGGCGTGAAAAGAGCATGGCCGATGAAGTGACGGACATGATCACGTCGTTTGGCCGCAGCGCCATGCGTTCCATCGGCACTCAGCTTGGTCGACAGATTGTGCGCGGGCTGCTGGGGTCGCTGCGCAGCCGCTAAGGCGGTTACATTCCAGTGCGCGCGCAGGGATAATGGCGGCAGTTAAAGGAGAATTGCATGCCCGCGCTTGATCTGACTCTGTTGTTACCTGTGCTTTCCCTCGCATTGCTGGCTGGCTGGGGGCTCACTGCCTGGCTGTTGATGCGCCGCAGCAGCGCGCTGCAGGAGCAGCTTGCCGAGGTGCAGGCGCAGCTCGGGGAGGCGCAGATTACCGCGCAGCAGGCCCAGCTGGAGCTGCATCAGCAGGGCAGTGAGCGCGGCGCGCAGCTGACTCGCATTGAGCATCTTCAGGAGTCCCTGGCCGAGCTGCGTGAGCAGCAAAAGTTGCTGCAATCAAGGCTCAGCGAACAGCAGGCCCAGCAGCAGCACTGGCAACTTCAGGCCGAGCGCGCACAGACGCTGGGGGCAGAGCAGGGGCGTCAGCTGGATGAGCTGCGCAGCGAGCGTCAGCGTCTGCAGGGCCGTTTGGATGCAGTGCAGAGTGAGTATGAAGACCTCAAGGTTCGTCACTCGACCCTCGAAAGCTCCCTCGAGCAGCGCCAGCAGCACTTTGCCGAGCAACAGCAACTGCTCAAGGACAGCCGTGAGCAGCTGAAGATGGAGTTCGAACAGCTGGCGGGCAAGATCTTCGAAGCCAAGGGGCAGGCCTTTTCCCAGACCAGTCAGCAGTCGCTGGATGCGCTGCTGAAACCCTTCCGTGAGCAGATCGACCAGTTCCGCGCCAAGGTCGAGGATATCCACCACAAGGACACCCAGCAGCAGGCCACCCTGGCGGCAGAGCTCAATCATCTCAAGGAGCTGAACCGTCAGATTACCCAGGAAGCGCATGATCTCAGCACCGCGCTGCGCGGCCAGAAAAAGACTCAGGGTAATTGGGGGGAGCTGATTCTGGAGAACGTGCTGGAACGCTCTGGGCTGCGCGCCGGCAAGGACTTCCAGCGCGAGGTCAGCATCAACAACGCCGAAGGCAAACGCCAGCGCCCCGACGTGCTGGTCTATCTGCCGCAGGACAAACACCTGATCATCGACGCCAAGGTGTCGCTCAACGCCTACACCCGCTATATCAACAGCGAGGACGAGGCCGAGCGGCGCATTGCCCTGGGTGAGCACGTGCAGTCGGTCAGTGATCGTATTCGTGAGCTGTCGGATCGCAACTACTTTGAGCTGCCGGGGCTGAATGCGCCGGAGATGGTGTTTATGTTCATCCCCATCGAATCGGCCTTTGTTGAGGCGCTGAAGGCGGATGAGAGCCTGTTCCAGAAGGCGATTGAACAGAATGTGCTGGTGGCGACTCCAACCACGTTGCTGACCAGTCTGAATATCGTGCGCCAGCTGTGGCGCTTTGAAGACCAGAACCGGCACACCGCGGAGCTGGCCGACCGGGCCGGCAAGATTCACGACAAGCTGCGCACCTTTCTGTCCAGCATGGACGGCATTGAAAGCAGTCTGGACAAGGCCTCGCAGGCCTATCGCAAGGCGCGGGACCAGCTGGTCGACGGACGCGGCAACCTGGTCAAGCAGGTCAACGAGTTCAAGGAACTGGGCGTCTCGGTCAAGGCGGAACTCAGTGAAGAGTGGACCGATCGCGCTGCGCTCGAGTTGTCCCATGAACGCAGCGAAGAAATGCCCTGATACGGTGCATTGCCCCGGTCAGGGGCAATCACTCAGAGGTGGAAGTCACCGTTGGCTTCCGGCTGATAGAGCACATCAATGATCTTCAGGCGCAGGGGGCGGCCGGCCGGACCCTGCCAGTTGATGCTCTGGCCGATCTTCAGGCCGAGCAGCGCCATGCCAACCGGTGCCAGCACGGAAATGGTGCCGGGACGGCCCGCCTGATCCGGGTAGACCAGGGTCAGCACAAACTCCCGATCGCTGGCCTCGTCAATGAAACGCACCGTCGAGTTCATCGTAACCACGTCCTTGGGGATCTGCTTGTGGCTGATGACGCGTGCGCGCAGCAGTTCGTCCTCAAGCGCTTCGAGCATTTCCAGCGGGGCCGGTATATCGGCCATTACCTTTTCCAGGCGTTGAACATCCAGACGGGTCAGGACGATTGCAGGGGATTTGTTCATGGCGAACGGCACTACTCCTTGATCAGAGTTGGGTAAAAATGAGGTAAGGGAAAACGTCGACAGGACGCCGACCCGTCGACCCTACCAGATTGGCGCGCAGTTGCAAGGCGGTGAGTGTTTCTAATTGTGCTTCATAATGGTGCATGCAAAAGCTGTCCAAATGGTCAGTGATTCATATCGGTGCACTGATGGCTGCGCTGTCCTCGTGCGTCCCCCGGAACCCGGGACTCCTTATGTGGCATGGCACTTGCTCTGTAAATCGGGATTATTGATTGGGAATGAGCACGCATGACACACGCCTGGCACCTGGAGCAGCATGACAGCGCTTTGAACTGGCAGGCCGGTTTGCGGCTGGGCTTTGTGCGTTCCGGTGCGCGTACACAACTTGCCCATACCAGTCATCGAGGCCCGCTGCGCGTGCAGCGTCCGTTTACCCCGGAAGGGTTGGACTGCCCGCATCTGTATATTCTGCATCCGCCGGGTGGGCTGGTCAGTGGTGACAATCTGCGTCTGCAGGCCGACATGCAGGAGAACGCTTGTGCTGTCCTGACTACGCCATCCTCCGGCAAGTTCTACCGTGCCCGTGATAACGGCACCCTGCAGGTACAGCACAATCGCTTTACGTTGGCGGCTGGCAGCAGTCTGGAGTATCTGCCGCAGGACACCATCGCCTTTGAGGGCTGCCACGCGCGCATGATTACCCGCATCGATCTCGCCGTGGACGCTCGCTGCGTGGCTTGGGATCTGCTCTGTTTGGGCCGCCCTGCAGCGGGAGAGGGCTTCAGCTATGGTCAGGTAGACCAGCGGCTGGATGTCTGGCGCGATGGCCGGCCGATCTATATCGAGCGCAACCAGTTCATTGGTGGCGACCCGCTGCTGGAAGCCCGCTGGGGGCTTGGCGGCTGTGGCGTCAGTGGTACCTGGCTGGCGACCGTGCAGCTGGACCGCCAGCAGATGGATGATCTGCGTGACAGCCTGACCGACTGCCCGGAGCTGGCGCTGACCCAGCGCAACGGGCTGCTGATCGGCCGTTATCTTGGCCTGCATGCCGAGCATGCGCGTAATACCTTTATTCGTCTGTGGCGGCAGTTGCGTCCGTTGATCAACGGGCGGGAACCCTGCGCACCACGCATCTGGAACACTTGAGATGGAGCCCTCTTCATGGAGCTGACCCCCCGCGAGAAAGACAAGCTGCTGTTGTTTACCGCCGCGCTGCTGGCCGAGCGCCGGCTGGCCCGTGGCGTAAAGCTGAATTACCCCGAGTCGATGGCCTATATCAGCGCTGCCATCATGGAAGGCGCGCGCGATGGTCGCAGCGTAGCCGAGATGATGAGTTATGGCCGCACGCTGCTGACCCGCGAGCAGGTGATGCCCGGTGTGCCGGAGCTGCTCGCCGAGGTCCAGATCGAAGCCACCTTCCCGGACGGCACCAAGCTGGTCACCGTTCATAACCCGATTCCCTGAGGAGCTCGTCATGATTCCAGGAGAAGTGCAGACCCGCCCCGGCGTGCTGCAACTGAATGAAGGACGCGAAACGCTGGTGATCAGTGTGGCCAACAGCGGTGATCGTCCGGTGCAGGTCGGCTCCCATTACCACTTTGCCGAGACCAATCCGGCGCTGCAGTTTGATCGCGATGCGGCGCGAGGCTTTCGTCTCAACATCGCCGCCGGTACCGCGGTGCGTTTTGAGCCGGGGCAGAGCCGCGAGGTAGAACTGGTAGCGCTGGCAGGTGAGCGCAAGGTGTATGGCTTCCGTGGCGACGTCATGGGCAGTCTCTGAGCAGATTGGGAGAAGCGAACAATGGAAATCAGCAGACAGGCCTATGCGGAAATGTACGGCCCAACCACCGGCGACCGCGTTCGCCTCGGTGATACCGAACTGTGGATCAGCGTCGAGAAGGACCTGACCCGCTACGGCGAAGAAGTGAAATTCGGTGGTGGCAAGGTCATCCGTGATGGCATGGGCCAGAGCCAGCGTACCCGCGCCGAGACGCCGGATACCGTCATCACCAATGCCCTGATCGTTGACTGGTGGGGCATTATCAAGGCCGACGTGGCGATCAAGGATGGCAACATCCAGGCCATCGGCAAGGCCGGCAACCCGGACATTCAGCCCGGAATCGATATCATCGTCGGCCCGAGCACCGAAGTCATCGCCGGTGAGGGCATGATCCTTACCGCCGGTGGCATCGACGCGCATATTCACTTTATCTGCCCGCAGCAGATTGATGAGGCGCTGATGTCCGGTGTGACCACCATGATCGGTGGCGGCACCGGCCCGGCCACCGGCACCAACGCAACCACCTGTACCCCGGGTGCCTGGCATATCGGCAAGATGCTGCAGTCGGCCGAATGCTTCCCGATGAATCTGGGCTTTCTCGGTAAGGGCAACGCCAGTCTGCCGGACCCGCTGGAAGAGCAAATTCAGGCCGGTGCCATGGGCATGAAACTGCACGAAGACTGGGGCACCACTCCGGCGGCGATTGACTGCTGCCTGAGCGTGGCCGATGCCTTCGACGTGCAGGTGGCGATCCATACCGACACCCTGAACGAATCCGGCTTTGTTGAAGATACCCTGGCGGCCATCAACGGTCGGGTAATTCACACCTACCACACCGAGGGTGCCGGTGGCGGTCACGCGCCGGACATCATCAAGGCCTGCGGCGAATCCAACGTGCTGCCGTCCTCGACCAATCCGACGCGGCCCTACACCATCAACACGGTCGACGAGCACCTCGACATGCTGATGGTCTGCCACCACCTTGATCCGGCCATCGCCGAAGATGTGGCCTTTGCCGACTCGCGCATTCGCCGCGAGACCATCGCCGCCGAAGACATCCTGCATGACCTGGGCGCCTTCTGCATGATCTCCTCCGACTCCCAGGCCATGGGCCGCGTCGGCGAGGTGATTACCCGCACCTGGCAAACCGCGCACAAGATGAAAGTCCAGCGCGGCCCGCTGGAAGGCGACGACGACTGGTCCGACAACGCGCGGGTCAAACGCTACATCGCCAAGTACACCATCAACCCGGCCATTACCATGGGCGTCGGTCATGTGGTCGGCTCGATTGAAGTCGGCAAGCTGGCGGATCTGGTGCTGTGGAAGCCTGCCTTCTTCGGCACCAAACCGAGCCTGATTCTCAAGGGCGGGGCCATTGCGGCTGCGCCCATGGGTGATCCGAACGCCTCCATCCCGACACCGCAACCGGTGCATTACCGGCCGATGTTTGGCGCCTTCGGGCGGGGCATGGACACCACCTGCCTGACCTTCGTCTCGCAGGCGGCGATTGATGCTGGCGTGGCGGAAAAGCTGGGCCTGAAGCGTCGTCTCGAGGCCGTTCGCAACACCCGCACCATCAGCAAGGCCGACATGAAGCTGAACGACTATCAGCCGGACATCAGCGTCGATCCGCAGACCTATGTGGTCAAGGCTGACGGCGTTGAGCTGCTCTGCGAGCCGGCTGACGAGCTGCCGTTGGCGCAGCGTTATTACCTGTTTTAAGGAGAGCACGATGCTGGAATGTCATGCCTGGCTGGAGGACGAGTCCGGTCCCCATGACCACGTACTGGAGCTGAGCTACGAACTGCGCACCCGCAGCCGCCTGCGCGCCAAGACGGTTGCCGGCGACGAAGTCGGTCTGTTTCTGCCCCGTGGCCGCGTGCTGGCGCAGGGCGACCGTCTGCAGTGCCTCGATGGCAGTGTGCTGATGATCGCCGCCGCGCCGGAAAAACTCTCGCGGGTGGTTTGTGACGACACCCTCAAACTGGCCCGCGCTGCCTATCACATGGGCAACCGCCACGTGGCGCTGGAAGTGCACGCCACCGAACTGCGCTACCAGTGCGATCACGTGCTGGACGCCATGCTGGTCGGCTTCGGGTTGGAGGTCGAGCAGATCACCGCACCGTTCAACCCGGAGAAGGGCGCCTATCACAACCACAGCCACAGCGTAGCCACGCCGGCCGCGCCGCTGCTGCGCCTTGCTGGGCACGCCCATGACTGAGCTGAACCCAGTCGCCGATCTGGCCCTGTTGCGTGTGCTGCAGCTGGCCAGTCCGGCGCTGCCGATTGGCGCCTACGCCTACTCGCAAGGGTTGGAGTACGCCATCGAGCAGAACTGGGTAACCGACATCGACAGCGCCGCGCACTGGCTGGGCGGCTTGCTGGGTCACTCGCTGGCGCGGCTGGATATTCCGTTGCTGCTGCGCCAGTACGACGCGCTGGAGCGCGACGATGAAGGCGCGCTGTTCTCCTGGAATGACTGGCTGCTGGCCAACCGGGAAACCGCTGAGCTTTATCTGGAAGACAGCCAGCAGGGCGGGGCGCTGCTGCGTCTGCTCAAGTCGCTGGCCGTGCCCGCGGCGCTGGAATGGCCTCAGGGCGAGCCGATTGCGCTGATGACCGCACTGGCAATGGCCGGCCAGCATTGGCAGACCGGCGCCCGCGCGCTGGCGCTGGGTGCGCTCTGGAGCTGGCTGGAGAACCAGACCGGCGCCGCAACCAAATTGATTCCGCTCGGGCAGACCGACGCCCAGCGGTTGCTGGATCGCATGCTGCCCGATTTGCCTGCAGTGGTGGATATCGCCGTCACGCTTTCCGCCGATGATCTCGGCGCAGGATTACCGGGCCTGGCCTTTGCCAGCGCCCGTCATGAGCATCAATACACCCGATTGTTTCGATCATAAGGAGCACTGACACATGACTTCCAGACCTGCACTGCGGGTAGGCATCGGCGGACCGGTCGGGTCCGGCAAGACCGCGCTGGTTCGCACCCTTTGCGAGCGCCTGTATCCGCACTACAACCTGGGCGTGATTACCAACGACATCTACACCCGCGAAGACGCCGATTTTCTGCTGCGCCATCAGGCGCTGCCGGAAGATCGCATTCTGGGGGTAGAAACCGGCGGCTGCCCGCACACCGCGATTCGTGAAGACGCCTCCATGAACCTGGCCGCGGTAGCCGAGCTGCAGGAGCGCTTCCCGGACATGGAACTGGTGCTGGTGGAAAGCGGCGGTGACAACCTGGCTGCGACCTTCAGCCCGGAGCTGTCTGACCTGACCCTCTACGTGATCGACGTGTCTGCCGGCGACAAGATTCCACGCAAGGGCGGCCCGGGCATCACCCGCTCCGACCTGCTGATCATCAACAAGACCGACCTGGCCCCGCTGGTCGGTGCCGATCTGGATGTGATGGACCGTGATGCCAAGAAGATGCGTGGCGAGCGTCCGTTCGTATTCTCCAACCTCAAAAGCGGTCAGGGCGTGGACCAGATCATCGAATTTATCGTTCGTCAGGGCATGCTCAAGGCTCTGCCGGAAACTGCACAGCAACAAGGAGCCTGACATGACACTGCTGAACAAACGCCTTGGCTTGATTGCCACTTTGGCCCTGCTGCCCGGACTGGCACAGGCACACCCCGGCCATGATGTCTCGGGACTGGCCGCCGGGATCACGCACCCGTTGATGGGCATGGATCACCTGCTGGCGATGGTGGCCGTTGGTCTGTGCGGCGCCAAGCTGGGCGGTGCTGCCCGCTGGCTGCTGCCGCTGCTGTTCGTCTCCGTGATGCTGGTTGGCGGGGCGTTGGCGATGGCCGGTGTTCACCTGCCGGGCGTTGAACTGGGCATCGTCGGGTCGGTCATCGTACTGGGCGCGCTGCTGGTTGTTGTGCAGCGTGGCCAGACTGCGCCGGTGGCGCTGCTGGTGGCTGGCTTCTCGCTGTTCCACGGCTACGCCCACGGTGCTGAAATGCCTGCTGCTGCAGGTGCGCTGAGCTACGCGCTGGGCTTCGCGGTCGCTACCGCAGCATTGCACGCAGCCGGTCTGTTTGGCGGCCTGTGGCTGCAGGAGCGCAAGGCCGCGCGCGTCGTGATGGGCAGCCTGGGCGCCCTGATCAGTCTGGCTGGCGTCGGTATGGCCGTCGGCATGTAATCGGCTGCGGTACCGGCGGCGTTGACTCGCCGGTACCGCGTCTCTGCGCTTAACCTCTTCGTTCTCTTTCCTTCCAGCATCACCCGGCCTTCTCGGGTTTTTCGGTTTGTCCGGTTGACGGCGTTGCCCTGACTTCCCTTGCTTGTGCCGTTTTTTCCTAGTTGGTTCTGGCTGAGGCGACAGCCGGATCCGTGCTGACTTGCTGCCCGCCATCCCGCGTGCCGTGCCTACTTATGAAGCCGGTGATCTGCTCAATCATCGGAGCCCGGTCCTGAAAGGGCGCTGCCAGTGTGAGCAGAATTTTGATGTGCCCCATGTCGCTCAGAATCGCGCTTTGCGTGGCAACCTGATAGTTGCTCAGGGCCTCGGCGAGTTGCCGGGTGTTGCGCTGCGGGTCAACCAGGCTGTCATCGGCTCCGGCAAGCAGCAGGGCCGGCGGGCTGGCGGCACTGGCGTGGACCAGCGGCTGGGAGTCGACCGGCGTCTGCGGGTGATAGAAAACCGGCTGCACATTGGGATTGATGATCGGCAGAAAGTCATAGGGCCCGGCGAGACCGATCCAGCCACTGAGCACCTCGGGGGCAAGTTGTTCCTGTGCCAGCCAGCGCGGATCTAGCGCGAGCATGGCGGCGTTGTAGGCGCCGGCACTGTGGCCCATGACGAACAGCGGACCGGCAGGGCTTTGCCAGTTGCTGCGGTTGGCCTGGGTCCAGGCCAGTGCCTTGGCGCTGTCGCGCAAAAAATCGGGATAGCGGACCTCGGGATACAGCCGGTAGTCCGGGATCACGGTGATAATGCCGCGACTGGCCAACGCCTGGCCGACAAACCGGTAGTCTGCGCGTTCGCCGTTGCGCCAGCTACCACCGTAATAGAACACCACCACCGGGGCGTTGGCTTTCAGGTCCGTCGGCAGGTATACGTCGAGCCGCTGGCGTGGCAAGTCACCGTAGGGCAGATCGGTGAGGGTTTTGTAGCCGTTTTCAGGCACCAGCCAATTGACCGGGGCCAGCGCCGAGCAGCCGCCCAGCAGGCTTGTCAGCAGCAGGACCATCGTGCGAAACAGTGACATTCAACCCCCTCGGATTTCCTGATGGGTGATGTGCAGGCTGTTACAAGCTATTGCATTTGGCTTTCGCGTAACAGCGCTTGCACCTACCATGGCATGGTAGCCCGGAGAAGAGGTAAGCATGAAGGATGTGTTGAGTGCGGCGCAGGACGCCATAGGTGAGGTGCTGCTGGGCAAATCCCAGGCGATCAAGCTGGCGCTGGCCTGCATTCTGGCCAAGGGGCATCTGCTGATCGAGGATCTGCCCGGCATGGGCAAGACGACGCTGTCGCAGGCGCTGGCCCGGGTACTGGGCATGAGTTACCAGCGTATTCAGTTCACTAGTGACCTGCTGCCCGGTGACATCCTCGGCACCTCGGTATTTGACCGCAATACCGCCCAGTTTGTGTTTCATCCCGGGCCCATCTTTGCCGAGCTGGTGCTGGCCGACGAGATCAACCGTGCGACCCCGAAGAGCCAGAGCGCCTTGCTTGAAGCAATGGAGGAAGGCCAGGTGACGGTTGACGGGGCGACCCGCCCGCTGCCCGATCCGTTTTTCGTGATCGCTACCCAGAACCCTGTTTCCCAGTCCGGCACCTTCGCGCTGCCCGAGTCGCAGTTGGATCGGTTTCTGATGCGTCTGTCGCTCGGTTACCCCAGCGAGGCGGCCGAGAAGAGCCTGCTGCAGGGCGATGCACGCCGGGTCCGCCTGGACGCCATCAGAACCGTGCTTGGTCGTGAGCAGCTCTGTGCACTGCAGGCGCTGGTGCCGCAGGTTACCGCCAGTGAAGCGCTGATCGACTACATCCTGCGGCTGGTCAACCACACCCGCAACAGTGACGCCTGCGCTTGGGGGCTGTCGCCACGGGCCAGTTTGGGCCTGCTGGCCGCAGCCCGCGCCTGGGCACTGCTGGAACAGCGCAATTACGTCATTCCCGAAGACGTGCAGGCGGTATTGCCTGCCGTGGTCAGCCATCGTCTGCGCGCCACCCACGATCCGGCCGGGCATGGCGGCGACAGTCTGGCGCGCTGGTTGCTGAGCGAGGTGTCGCCGGTGTGAGCGACGCAATACGTGAGCGCCTGCGCCAGTGGCACCGTGGCTGGTTGCGCCGCCGCATACCGCCCGCGCAGCAGATTCGGCTCGATCACCGGCGTATTTTCATTATTCCGGGCAAGGCCGGCGCTGGCTTTCTATTGCTGCTGGCGATCATGCTGGTAGGCGCTATCAACTATCAGAACAGCCTGGTATACGGCCTGACCTTCACGCTGCTCAGCCTGTTCTGGGTGGCCCTGCATCATACTTACCGCAATCTGGCCGGGGTGCAGCTCAGGGCAACCGGTGGCAGGCCGGTGTTTGCGGGGGAGCAGGCCCCGCTGGGCCTGGTGCTCAGCAGCTCGCGGCGGGAACATCAGGCACTGCGTCTGAGCTGGCCGAAGGCTGGCTTGCATACGGTTGATGTGCCCGCCGGCGGCGAGCAGGCACTGACCCTGTATTACCCGACCGATCATCGAGGCTGGTTAACACTTGAGCGGCTGAGGGTCGAGACGCGCTTTCCGCTTGGCTGGTTTCAGGCCTGGAGTCTGGTCGATCTGGACTGGCAGGTGCTGGTCTACCCCAGACCGGTCAGCCGCCCGTTGCCGCGCGGCAGTGCGCCGGAGGGCGCGGAGCACGATCAGGATCAGGCGCTGGTCGAAGGGGTGGACGATTTTCAGGGCCTGCGCGCCTATC
Organism: Halopseudomonas sp. L-58; assembly: GCF_056859475.1. NCBI lineage: Bacteria > Pseudomonadati > Pseudomonadota > Gammaproteobacteria > Pseudomonadales > Pseudomonadaceae > Halopseudomonas > Halopseudomonas sp. L-58. Next base: position 54,692 of record NZ_JBSXON010000085.1, on the reverse strand, counting down.
AGCCGGGTGATTCGCGCAGGCGTCTCGATTGGCGCGCCTGGTCGCGCGGCCAGGGTTTGCACAGCAAAATATTCGCCGAGCCGCAGCAGCAGAGTCTGTGGCTTGACCTGACCAGCGCGGTCGGTCGTGATCTGGAGGAACGGCTCGGGGTAATGACCGGTTGGGTGCTGGCGCTGGAGAACGCTCGCCGCGCCTACGGACTGAGGCTGCCCGGCCAGCGTATCGAACCGGCGCTCGGCCCTGCGCATCGTGAGCAGTGCCTGCGGGCGTTGGCGCTGTATGGTCTGGAGCCGCAGCGATGACCGCGTTGATTCCGCGTAACAGCCTTGCCTGGCTGTTGATTGCCCAACTGGTGGTACTGGTGCCGCATTTGCCCCGCCTGCCCTGGTGGATCGCGGTGCTCTGGCTGGGTTGTGCACTTTGGCGGGTGCAGATTCAGCGTATGCGCTGGGGCTACCCCGGGCGTCTGCTGCGCGCAGGCGGTCTGCTGTTGACCGGGCTGGCGGTGTATCTCTCCCAGGGCACGCTGATCGGGCTGGATGCCACCGTGATGCTGCTGCTCCTGCTGTTCATGCTCAAGCTGCTGGAAATGCGCAGCCCGCGTGACGCGCTGGTGGTGATTTACCTCGGCTTCTTCATTGTCGCGACCGCGTTTCTGTTTGATCAGGGCATTCCGCTGGCCCTTTACCAGGGATTCTGCGCGCTGATTCTGGTAGCGGCGCTTGTAGGCCTGCAGCAGAGCCCGGCGCGCAATGATCCGGCCGCCGCGTTGCGCCGGGCCGGCGCTATGGTCTTGCAGTCGCTGCCGTTGATGCTGGTGCTGTTTCTGTTCTTTCCCCGGCTGGCACCGCTGTGGTCGGTCAATGTACCCGGCAGCAGCGCCCGCACCGGCCTGTCCGAGAGTATGGCGCCGGCGGACATCGCCAATCTGGCGCAGTCGCCGGAGCTGGCCTTTCGGGTTGAGTTCGACGGACAGGTGCCGCCGGCATCGACCCTGTACTGGCGGGCCCTGACACTCAGTCGCTTTGATGGGCGCACCTGGTCCTACGATCAGCGTCTGGAACAGCGTACCGTGCCCCCCCTTAGTACGGCAGGCGCTGCGCTCGTTTATCAGGTGGTTGCCGAGCCCAGCGGTCGCAACTGGCTGTATAGCTTAAGCGGGAGCGTCAGCAGTACGCCCCAGGTCAACCGGCTGGCCGATGACACCTTGCGCGCCTTGCGGCCGCTCAGCGGTACCTTCGCCTATACGGCCACGGCCCATAGCGATGCCCTGCTGCAACCGGAAGGGCTCTCGGTCAGTGAGCGTCGCCGTGAGCTGCAACTGCCGCCCAGCGGTGACCCGCGTGCCCGTGCCTGGGCCCGACAGCTGCGTGCCGAGTATGGCAGTGATGCGCAACTGATCCAGGCGGTGCTGGCGCATTTTTCCGAACAGCCGTTCTATTACACGCTGCAGCCGTCGCCGCTTGGCCAGCATGCCAATGACGAGTTCCTCTTCGATTCCCGCCGTGGTTTCTGTGAGCACTACGCCGGTGCCATGGCATTCGTTCTGCGTGCGGCCGGGATTCCGGCTCGTATCGTCACCGGCTATCAGGGCGGCGAGCTGAATCCCAGGGGTGGATATTTACTGGTACATCAGTTTGATGCCCATGCCTGGGTTGAGGCGTGGCTGCCGGGAACCGGGTGGACCGCCTTTGATCCGACTTTTCAGGTTGCCCCCACGCGCATCGAGCGCGGACTGGAAGAGGCCATGCGCGAGGAAGGCAGCTTCCTCGCCGAGGCGCCGCTGTCAGGAGCGCGCTACCGCGGCGTCAGTTGGCTCAACAGCCTGCGCCTTAGCTGGGATGATCTGAACTATCAGTGGCAGCGGCGGGTGCTGAATTTTCGTTCGGAGGAGCAGCTGGCCCTGTTCCGACGCTGGCTTGGCACTGCCGACTGGCAGCGGATCGGTGTGATTGTGCTGGCGCTGGTGTTTACCCTGATGGCAGTACAGGCGTTTTTCTGGCTGCGGCCCGCCCGGCGTACCGGCACACCGGCGCAACGCGCCTGGCAGCAGCTTGATCGGCGTCTGCGCCCGCTTGGCCTTGGCGCGCAGGCCGGGGAGGGGCCGCGGGACTGGCAGCAGCGTATTGGGTGCGCACTGCCCTCGCAGACTGACCTGCTGGCAGCGTTTTTTGACTGCTTCGTTGCCCAGCAGTATGCGGGTGGTAACGCTGATGCGGCGCTGCTGCGCGCGCACCTCAAGCGGTTGCTGCGCAATCTGCCACGGCGGCGTTCGGCGGGCTTGCCAGTCAAGCGTCGACTCTTATAATCGATTGGGCCTATCCCGGCATAGTTGGCAGCGGAGTTTGCATGCATCCATTCGGCGCAACGCGTCCCCCTCGTCTGGCGTTAGGGCTTGGCCTGGCGGGGCTCATTCCCTTTGTAACCGGGGCATTGGGCCTTTGGCTCACCCCCGAGGCCTGGCGCGACAGGGTGCTCGAGGAGCTGCTGGCCTATGCCGCCATCATTCTGGCCTTCATGGGCGCCATTCACTGGGGCCTGGCGATGCGCGCCGAGGAGAACAGCGACAAGGCTCCTGTTCAGCTGGGGCTTTCGGTCATCCCGCCGTTGCTCGGATGGGTAGCCTTGGCATTGCCTAACGTCCTCGGGTTGCCGGTCATTCTGGTCGCCTTTGCAGCGTTGTATTTTGCCGACATCTGGGCGGTCAATCACGGGGTCGCGCCGGTTTGGTACCCGGCGCTGCGCAAGCCGCTGACGATTATCGTGGTCTGTTCGCTGCTGGTTGCCTGGCTGGCAACGCTGGTGGTGGGCTGAGGTTCACTGTTTCGGGTGATGGGCGCGCAGGGCAGGGTGTGATCAAGTAGGTCGCACACTTGTTCATGCGGGCCTGCCGTGCAATCCGATCCTTCTTTCCATTACGTTGATGGGCGCTGGCTGTTGGCGCTCTATGCGGTTATCCCGCTTTCGTTTGCCGTCATCGCGTTCGATGCGCTGGTGTTGCAGCGAGCACTGCTGCACAACCTGCTGCCGGACGATCCCAATGACTGGGCTCTGTGGGCGCTGCTGTTCGGCCTGCCGCATATCATCGCCAGCGCACTGACGCTGTCGGATCGCGCCTACCTGCGGCATTACCGTCGGCAATTGCTACCGGCATTGCTGGCATTTCTGCTGATCTGTCTGGTCGGATGGTATGGGCCGCAACCGCTGAGCTATCAGTTGCTGTTTGTGTTCTTTGCCGGCTTTACCGTCTTGCATGTGCTGTCGCAGCAGCTGGGCATTGCCCTTGTGCTGAGCGGGCGCAGGCCAGGACGCCTGTTTCGTTTCTGGAAGTGGGTAGCCGTCGCCGCGGGTCTGGCGATCTATCTGAACGTTTATGGGGGGCAGTATCTGGGGCATTTTCGGGTCGCCGGCACGGATGTCTATGCGTTGCTGGCCGGGTTGGCTGGTGCCCTTTGTGTGATCTTGCTGCTGTTGACCTGGCGGTTGGCGGGGGCTTGCGAAGGGCGCCTCGGGTGCTGGTTTATCTGGGCCAATGGTGCGCTGCTGGTCAGTGCACTGATGATCAATCAGTTGGGGTACACCTTGCTGGTGATCCTGATGCCGCGCCTGATACATGATCTGACCGCATTCAGCGTGTACATCACCCATGACCGCAATCGCCAGGCGCGTACCGCAACAGGCTGGCTGTATCGCTGGCTGCCCGCGGCCGGTGTGACGCCGTTCGTGGTGCTGCCCGCGGCGTCGATTCTGATCGCCTGGCTACTCAATACCCATCAGCAGCATGCCGTCATCGGGATCGCAATCCTGTTGATCTCGTTTATGCATTATTACTGGGAAGGGTTTGTCTGGCGCGGCGAAAGCCCGTTGCGTCAGCACGTGCGCTTTCGCCGCTAACGGGGCTCAGACCTTTTTGACGAACTCGGACTTGAGGTTCATGGCGCCGATACCGTCGATTTTGCAGGCAATATCGTGATCGCCGTCGACCAGACGAATGTTCTTGACCTTGGTGCCGACCTTGACCACCAGCGATGAGCCCTTGACCTTGAGATCCTTGATCACGGTCACTGTGTCACCGTCCTGCAGCGGGTTGCCGTTTGCATCCCTGATACCCGAGTCGCTGGCGGCCTGGGTGTCTGCTGTCTCTGCCGACCATTCATGGGCGCATTCCGGGCAGATGAACATCAAGCCGTCCTGGTAGGTGTAGGGGGACTGACAGGCAGGGCATTGGGGCAGATCACTCATGCGGGTACCTCGGTATGGCGGGATTGACCCTGCGGAGTACAGGGTCATTGGCGCCGGCATAATGCCCGATAGCGGCCTGACTGTCCATGCTGCAGCTGATGTTATAGGGCTTCTGCGACGATCTTGCGGCCATCTGCCGTTATCAGCAGAAGATGGCCCTGCGCATCGATATCGAAGCGCGACAGCTGCTGCAACACGTCGAACAACGCCTGATCCTGAGCCATCAGCTCATCCATGCAGGCTTTCTGGGTGGCTGCAATCGCGCTGGTGGTGAGGTTCTCTCCGGTTAATTGATAGCCGGAGGAAAAGCCGTTGCAGGCACCCTGACCACCCATACGCCCGTCCGCGGTGAAGCTGAGGGTTACCGGGGTGTCGCTTTGCACTGCCTTGTCATCGATATGCTGCACTTTCCAGGTGTGTTTGGTCAGCAGGGCTTCCGGCGCACCGCCGCAGCCGGTCAGCTCCGTCGCTTCGCGCTGAACCCGAACCCGGTAGGGGTATGGCATGCCGGTCATGCTGTCGTGGCACAGCGCCGGGGTTATCTCGACAACCATCTGATGTGTCGTCCCGGCATCAAGGCGTATGGTGTCGCCCTGACGGGTTGCTGTCGGCGTCGGTGTAAGCTGGGCGGCGCTGCTGTCCTGACGGGTCAGGCGCATCCGTTCGCTGTCGATGGTCAGCATCCAGCCGGGCTCGTTACCCCGTGCCTGCAGTGGCAGCAGGGTGCTGACATCAATCACCTCGGCGTCGTCAGGCACCCGCCCGCTGACCTTGATCATCATCAGGGTGCCCAGGTCGTTGATCGCCTGACTGAGGTCAATGGGGTAGTGGGTGTCGGTAGTCCACAGCAGCTTTCCGTCGGTCCCGCGAATCTGGCCGGACACGGTGTAGGTCGCCTGCGGCAGAAACATGCGGGGTTCCACCTTGAGCTCGAACGGCACCGGAACCGACATGCCGATCAGCGTGGTTTTTTGTTCGGCCAGCACGGTGGCCGGGGCGTCAGCGCGTGACACATCCAGCAGTCGGACGTGGGCGACGCTGCCCGGCGGCAGGGCAATACGCTCGCGGTAGCTTATCGCTCCGCTCACCTGCCGGGTCTGTGGCACTACTTGCTGTTCTGCCGTGGTGGCGGGCGTGCTGTCGTCTTCCGGGGCGGCGTTATGGGCGCAGCCCGCCAGCAGCCAGCCGAAGGCTGCAGCAAGCAGCAGACGTGACGGGGAAAGCAGCATGGAGAATCCTCTTCTGTGTGGCCGTGTTTTCGTCGACCGGCCGTGTCCTCAGTGTAAACCCGTTTTTGCGGTTGTCCGCATCCACGCAGCCGTGGGGCTGCGTGGAATGTCGGGTTTACAGGTTCTGGTAGCGATTGATGTCGAATAGACCTGCCTGGGACGGATCGGTTTCCTCAACATAGCGTCTGAAGTCCGCCATGATGTCCCAGAAGTGGGGGCTGGTGCGACGCACACCCCAGCGGGCGGCGACCGCGCCCAGCCCTGCTTCGTCGCGTGTGGCACGCAAGGCGGCGACAAAATCCGGCAGTTGCTGCAGGGGAATGTCGAAGCTGAAGTTGGGATAGCTGCCGAGCGTGCCGCGCATCAGTGTGAGCGTGTCACGTTCCGGCTGCAGACGGGCGTCTTCACCGAACATGAAGGCGACGTTGCTGTGGGCGCGGTTGTGGACAAGGGTGTATACCCAGCGCTGCTTACCATCATGGATACGCATGAAACTGACCTCCGGCAGCAGTGCAATGACCGGAACGTTGGCAGCGGTGCCCTGCCCGAGCGGGCGCAGGAGCTGATCGATGTGGCGCTGCTGGTCGCTCAGCTCCGGACGTTGACAGGTGTTCTGCGGGCAACGGTTCAGGGTGTCCGGGCCGCTGTCTACCGTATCTGCACGGGCCATCAGTTGTCGGGTGAAGGCGGCCATGACAGCGGGGTTGCTGCGGGTATCTTCCTCTGTGTAGCGGATGGCGACCGGGGTATCGAGGCTGACATCGGCGTAGGCAATGCGGTCCTTGAGCAGCGCATGGCCCTGATACCACTGCTCGTAGAGGGCCTTGCGGGCCTGTGCCGGGACAAAACGCAGGAAATTGTGCTCGGCGCCATTGCGAATCAGGTCAAAATACAGCCGGGTCTGAGCCTGGTGCGACAGGCTGCCGAACACGTTGAAGTTGACGACCAGCTCATAGTAGGTCCGCTCAAGCAGCGGGTAGTCCATGACCCAAATGGTCTCCGGCACCTGGCCCCATAGCCCACGGCGCACCGATGCGCTGTCGTGGTGGCGGAAGATGGTCAGCAGCGCGTCCCGGTTGTGGCCGTCGCCGTCCCAGATCTCGGCCATATCGGCCCCGGCGGGTTTGCGCTCGGCATAATAGCCGTGCCGCAGCGTCAGATACCGATTGCGTTTGCTGCTGTACTCCAGCCACGCCGCACCCAGCGCGGAGAGATCGCTGTCCTGCCCGGGCAGGCCGAGCAGTGGCGTGGTCAGGCTGCGATAGAGCGGATCATTGACGTAGGCCTCCTGCTGCGGATCTTCGAACACGGTCCAGAACTGGTCGCGAATGACATCGGTAGCGATCTGGCCGCGGCACACCGGGCCGCGAATAAAGGAGCGAACGAAGTACTCCGCCGAATCGAGCATGAACTGATAGCGCGCCCTGGCCGGAATGGCGGTAAAGGTGATAAACGGGTTGGAGCGTTCTGCGTAGGCGTAACCGGGCGGGGTGGCAACGGCCCAGTCGTTCTGCAGGAACAGTTCCTGCCAGCGATCCATGCGCTGAGCATCCAGGGCATAGGTGATGTGGGTCTTTTCGACCAGCGTTTCGCGCAGCGGGCGCAAGCGGTAGTAGAACGGCTGGCCCGGATCGTCATTGGGGCGCACTGTGGCCAGTGGCTCGGCTGGCTGGCCCGGCGGCGTTGCGGAGCGCACCAGCTCATAGAAGCTGCTGCCGGCGATGTCGGGGAAGTGCAGATGGGCGATAAACAGGTGCTCGAACAGGTAGCGTGAGACCAGTTGTTCTCGGGCACCCCGCTGGTTGAAGAAGGTTTCCCAGCGCTCGATGCTTGCCTGCTCCTGTGCCGATGGGTTCCAGGGCTGTGGCGCAGTGACCGCGCCTTCACTGATCCAGCGACTGAGGGTGGCAAATTCCTCATCGCTCAGGCCGCTGGTGGCATAGGGCATTCCGCCGTGCGGGTTCTCTTCGGCGTAGTCGTCAAAGGTGCCCGGGGAAGGGCAACTGAAGGTGTGTTTGGTGCCGATCTTGATCGCTTCCGGCAGTGTGCTGTCGGCCGGGAACGGGTTGCGGTGGCCCAGCTCGATCATGCGGTAAAGCAGTGATCCGTCGAGTTGCTGGGCTGCGCCGGCGTTGGCGTCATGCAATACCGAGAAAAACCCCTTTTGCCGCCAGGCTTCGGTGCTGTCGGCATCAATACCCAGTCTAGTCGGCTCGGCGTCGTCAATTCGCGTGCCGTCGTAGACCTGCTTCTTGGACGCACCGCGTTCAATGCCCTCGGCGCTGGTCAGCTTGAGCTGGCAGGGGGCGTCGTAGCAGCCGTGACAGGCCATGCACCTGGTTTCCAGAATCGGCCTGATGTCGCGCTGATAGTCGAAACTCTGGTGCGTCGCCACCACCGGTTCGGCGTGCGGGTAGGTCTGAACGGCGCTGCAGGCGATAACCAGAACGGTTAGCAGCAGGGTAACGGATGCGATGCGCCAGGTCGCACGGCGGGACAGTAGTTGCATGGAATCCTTCCTCGGAGGCAGGCGACAGGGCGGGGCGGTTGCCCATCTTGCATCAGGCAGGATGTTTTATGCCAGGCATTGTGACGACGGCCATGCCCCGAGGTTCAGTTATTGGCCACCTGTTTGCGCAACACCAGCGCGATACCGCCGAGGATCATCGCCGATGCGAGCAGCAGCCTCAGGGTCAGCGGTTCGGCCAGTAACAGCGCGCCGCCGAGTGTGGTAATGACCGGCACACTCAGCTGTACGGTTGCCGCGACACTGGCGCGCAGATGCGGCAGTGCGGCGTACCAGACAGCGTAGCCCAGCCCCGAGGTAACAGCGCCGGAGGCCAGCGCATAGAGCACCCCCTGGCTGTCCAGGTTCTGGCTCTGCAGCAGCGCCAGACTGAGGAGAATGGCCAGCGGTGCCGCGCGCAGAAAGTTGCCCGCAGTCACCGCGGTAGGGTTGCTGGCACCGCGTCCGCGCAGCGAGTAAATGCCCCAGGCAATACCGGCAGCCAGCATGCTCAGCGCGGCTGGCAAGGGCGGGGCGCTGGAACCGGGCAGCAGCAGGGCAATAAGGCCCAGGAGCGCCAGCGTCATACCCACCTGCTGCGGCAGCGTCAGCCGCTCACCGCGCGCAACGCTCGTCCCGATCATGGTGACTTGTACCGCGGCGAACAGCAGCAGCGCGCCCAGGCCCGCATCCAGGTGGATATACGCCCAGGAAAAGCCTGCGGCATAGGCAAACAGCGCCAGCGCAGAGGGCCAGCTACCGTGGCTGAAGGCGCCGCCGCCGCGCAGCGTTACCAGCAGCCACAGCACAGCGGCGCCGGAGATCAGCCGCAGACTGGTGAAACTGGCCGGGTCGATGGCGGTTGTGTCCAGCGCCAGCCGGCACAGCACCGAATTGCCGGCAAAGGCCAGCATGGCGAGCGTGGTCAGCAGGGTTGCCTTGGGCAGTTGCATGGTTACTCCATGGCGAGGTCCAGAGGCCATGAGACGTTGAATATACCCGCGGCGCAATACTATTTTGGTAGGCATTGAGCCTGTGATCGTGGCCGCAGCGCTACGCCGAGCCGCTGCATGCGGTAGAGCAGGGTCCGTCTGGGCAAACCGAGCATCCGGGCGGTCAGGGTCTGATTGCCGTTGTGCTGTTGCAGGGCTTCGTTGAGCAGGTTGCGCTCTACCTCCTCCAGTTGTTCGCGCAGCGTCAGGCGGTGAGCCTGGGTTGGCGTGTTGGGCAGGTCCAGGTGCTCCGGTAGCAGCAGGTTGCCGTCGCACAGCAAAAGAGCCCGGGCGATCAATCCCTTGAGTTCACGCACATTGCCAGGGAAACGCTGAGTCGCGAGGTAGGCCAGCGCGGTGTCTGACCAGCGGCAGTGCGAGCGCTGCAGGAAGGCACAGGTCTCTTGGGTAAACTGCAGGGCAAGCTGTCGGATATCGCTGCCGCGCTCGCGCAGCGGCGGCAGGCTGATCGGGAAATGGCTCAAGCGGTAGTAAAGGTCCTCACGAAACCCTCCCTGCTCGACCTGACTGAACAGATCCTGGTGGGTGGCGGCGACGATACGGACGTCGACACGATGGCTCTGGTTGCTGCCAAGCGGTCGCACCTCTCCCTCCTGCAGCACCCGCAGCAGCTTGGCTTGCAGGGCCAGCGGCATGTCACCGATTTCGTCCAGAAACAAGGTCCCGCCATTGGCCGCGTCGAACAGCCCTTCCCGGTCCTGGTTGGCGCCGGTGAAGGCCCCCTTGCGGTAGCCGAACAGTTCGCTTTCCAGCAGCTGCTCGGGCAGCGCGCTGCAGTTTTGAGCAATAAAGGGCTGGCTGCGGCGTGAGCCGTAATCGTGGATGGCGCGGGCGACCAGCTCCTTGCCGGTACCGGTCTCGCCGCCGAGCAGCACCGTGACGGGGTTGTGCAGTACCTTGCTGATCAGTCGGTATACCTGCTGCATGGCGGGGCTCTCACCGATCAGCCCGAAACTGCCGAGCTTGCTGGCTGTTGCCGGCTCGGGCAGTGGCAGATCGGGTGCCTGCAGCGCCAGCTCGGCCTGTTGCATTGCGTGCAGTTGCGCCAACGCAATATTGCCGACCATGTCCAGCGGCAGGGTTAGTGCTCTGCCGAGACCCCGTGCCCGGCTGGCCAGCACCAGCAGCCCGCCCACTTGCTGTCTGCGATCCAGAATGGGCTGACACAGCAGGCTGCGCCAGGCAGCCGAACTCGCCGGCAGGAAGGGGGTTGCATGCAGGCTGCGATCCAGTTCGTCCAGTTGCAGCGGGGTGTTCTGGCTCAGGCTGTAGGCAAGCAACGGTGCCGTCAGGCCATCCTCGCCGTGCTCGCCACCGAGCTGGCCGTCCAGCCACTGGCAACACAGCGGCAGCCGGCTATGGCTGGCGTCGAGCAGATACAGCTGAACCAGCGCGCAGTTGCCCAGCTCTGCGAGCCATCCGACCAGCTTTTGCTGCAGCTCGGCGGCGCTCTGGCACTGCGCGAGCGCGCTCAGTCCGGTCAGTACGCTTGCCACATCGGGTACGGCAGCTGCCGCATTGAACGGCAGCATTTCACGCGAGCTCACAGGTCACCTCTCCTTCGTTGTCAACCCGGGCGTACAGGTTCAGTGCACAGTGGTTCGGCTCGTCGCTCTGCAGCAGCCTATCTGCGATGGGGCTTATCAGACGCTCTTCAAGCCAGCGCTCAATATGACGAGCGCCACCCGTATTGCTGCACGCCTCGGCAATCAGTGAAGGCAGCCGGGGATCGAACCGGCACCCAATCGCACGCGCCTGCATACGCTGCTGCAGCGCGCGAAGGCGCTGACTGGCGATGGATTGCAGGCTTTGCGCTGCAAGCGGGTAGTAGGGCAAAACACGCATGCGGGCGAGTAGCGCCGGTTTGAAATGAGCGTTCAGATGGGGGTGGATGGCTTCGACCAGTTGCTCAGGGGTAGGGCGTTCAGCGTCGCGACAGAGTCGTTCAATGTGCTCACTGCCAAGATTGGAGGTAAGCAGAATCAGCGTGTTGCGAAAGTCGATTTCACGACCCTCACCGTCGTTCGCCAGGCCCTTGTCGAAGATCTGATAGAACAGATTGAGCAACTGCGGATCGGCCTTCTCGACCTCGTCCAGCAGGATCACCGAGTAAGGGCGGCGACGTACCGCTTCGGTCAACTGGCCGCCTTCACCGTAGCCCACGTAGCCGGGCGGAGCGCCGATCAGCCGGGCCAGGCTATGGCGCTCCTGATACTCACCCATGTTGATCACAGTAAGAAACGCGTCTCCGCCATACAACAGGTCGGCAATGGCCTCCGCGGTTGCCGTCTTGCCTACGCCGCTCGGACCGGTGAGCAGAAATACGCCGGCAGGACGGTCCGGGCGGGACAGGCCCAGTGCGCTGGCACGCAGGCTGCGATTCAGTTGCTCTACCGCCTCGGGTTGACCATGCAGCCGCTCATGCAGGTGTTCCCCGAAACGGGCGATGCGTTCGTGGTAGTGCCCGCTCAGTTGTGCGGTCGGGATGCCTGTCCACTCATGTACTACTTCGACAATCGCATTGCGATCGACCTCGGCGCAGACCAGTTGCGGTTGCGGCGCCTGTTGCAGGTCTTGCAGCGCCTGGCGCAGCTCGGCATGCGGCGCCTCGCGCTGATGACGCAAGCCGACCAGTTGCAGCGCCAGCTCCCGCTGTGCGGTCCACTGCTGCTGCAGATTTTGCAGGGTATCGGTGCCGGCCTGATGTTGCTGGTTCAGATGTTCAAGCAGGGAAGGGTCGGTTGGCAGTCCGAGTTGTCGGTCGCGCTCGATCGATTCGCGCTGGCGTGCCTGGTCAGCCTGTTGTGCCTTCAGGTGGTCCAGCGCAGCGGGCACGGCTGCAAGGTTTACCCGCGTTCTCGCGCATGCGGTATCGAGCAGATCCAGGGCTTTGTCAGGCAGTTGGCGGTCGGCCAGATAGCGGACTGCCAGCTCGACCGCTGCCACAACCGCCTCGTCTCTTACATGCAGTCCGTGGCTTTCGGCATAGCGAGGCGCCAGTCCGCGCAGCAGGCTTATCGCGTCGGATGGGCTGGGCTCGCGCAGTTGCAAGGGCTGGAAGCGGCGTGCAAGAGCCGGGTCCTTTTCGATATGACGCCGATACTCGCTCCAGGTGGTGGCGGCGATGGCCTTGAGCGTGCCGCGCGCCAGGGCGGGTTTTAGCAGGTTGGCGGTATCGGCAGTACCGGCATCACCGCCATGGCCGATCAGCGTATGGGCTTCATCGATGAACAGAATGACCCGGTTATCAGGGTCGGCAGCGGCTGCCAGTATGCCTTGCAGGCGTCGTTCGAGCTCACCGCGCATACCGGCCCCTGCCTGCAGAAGACCCAGATCAAGACTGAGCAGTCGCCAGCCGAGCAGCGATTCCGGGACACTGCCGGCGACCAGCCGCTGTGCCAGCCCCTCGACCAGTGCGCTTTTGCCAACCCCGGCATCGCCGATGATGATCGGGTTGCTTTTGCGACGTCGGCAGAGAATGTCGACCAGTTGCCTGATCTCGCGCTCGCGCCCAAGGACCGGGTCCAGAGCGCCTTCCTCCGCCTGTTCTGTCAGGTCGTGGGTGTAGGACTTGAGCAGTGATGTGTCGGCCTGAGGGCTGGTGTCTTGCGCGTTGGCCAACTGCTGCAGTTGATCAATGCTGAGCGGCGCCAGGGGATCAGGGTGCAGCAAAGGGTTGCGCAGCCAGCCAAGCAGCAGTGCGTGCAGGTTTATTCGTTGCTGCTGCAGCTCGGTGGTGGCGACCAGTAGTGCCTGTTGCAGCCAGTTGACCAGAGTGCCGGACAAGCTCGGGTTGCGGCCGCTCTGCTGGTATTGGGTTGGTGGATGGCAGCTGGCGAGCAGTGCATCGGCGTCAATCTCGCTGACAGCAAGCACCTGATGCAGCAGGCTGCCGCGCTGTTGCAGCAGGGCCCGGATCAGGTCTTCCGGCTCCACGTTGGCGCTGCCGCGTTGCAGACACTGTTCGGCGGCGCGCTCAAGGGCGCTGTGTACCTCGCTATCGAGCAGGCTGACAAGTTGGTGAATATCAATTGCAATCATGCAGACCGTCCTTGGTCGTGGAACAGAGAAGAATGGCGGGATCGCCGGCCGGGCTGCCCAGCCAGGTTGTCCAGCCGAGTCGGCAGGTGTTGCGGCTGCCCAGCTGCAGGGCCCGCACCTCGCTGGCCTGCAGCTGCAGTCGCAGGTCGTACTGCAGCGGCGTGCGCAGCAGAAAGGCGAGCAGGTTATGCAGTGTCTGGTGATCCTGTCCGGGTGGCAGGAATCGGTGGAAGTCGTTCCAGTCGAGCTGCGTCAGATGCACTCGAAATGCACCGGCGATGGACATGATATGGCTGCCCAGGATCAGCTCATTACCGAGAGTACTGTTGTTGCGGCCGAGCGCCGAGCGTTGCTCGTCCGGGATGGAAACCTGTCTGGGCAGGCATTGTTCCAGTGTGATTGAGGGAGAGCGGAAGTACTGACGCAGCACCGCCGCGATACTGTCGGCCGACTGAGCCTTGCCGCTGATCAGCCCCAGACAGGGCAGCAGACGGTGGGCCTGCAGGGGGCCGCTATCGGGCGCATTGTGCAAGCCGGCCAGAGCCAGCAGGCTGCCGGACAACCGGTCGCTGGCGCCGCTGCGAAAGCGGCTGTAGTAGCGATACTTCTGCCAGATCGGCAACAGCAGCCGTTGCAGACGGTTATTGCACAGGTCGAACAGGGCCCTGACGTTGCCGCAGCCCGGATCATCACCCAGCGCCAGCTCAACCTGGTGGGCAGGCAGGGGTGAACTGGCACCGCTGAGGGCGATCAGGTTCAGCTGCAGGACGAAATACAGGCCGTGCTCGTCGTGTTCAATCTGCAGTTGTTCAATGTCCCTTGCAGCGAACCCCAATCCCGGGTTGGCACAAAAACGGACACGTCGGTAGTGCGCTTCCGGCGTCTCGCCGGGATAGCTCTGCTGCAGTTGATCCAGCAGGCATAGCAGTGCCTGATACAGGCTGTAATGCTGGATGTCCCGTTGCAGGCGAATCAGAACAGGGGCTGGTGACCCAGACGCGGTACCCATTGGTAGCGTTCTCCCTGCAAGCTGATGATGGAGAGGGCGTGAAACGTGTTGATGCCGGCATGCTGCGCGAAAAATTCGTTCAGCACCGAGCCAAACAGAAAGAGTTCCCCGGAGCCGTTACAGCCCTCTGCGTCAATCTCCAGTTCCGACTGCACGCCGCGTATCGGCAGCCCTCGAAACAGACGGTCGGTCTGACGGTGCCGCACCGAGCGCAGCGCGTTCAGACGGCGCTCGCTGACCCTGGCTGCGTTCTGGTCGCAGTGCCTTGGCAGGTCGTGACAGCTGAGTGCTTCGCGCAGGGCACTGATGTTCTCCAGCGTCTGGTAGTTGAGCGCCATGCTGCTGATCAACTGCCACAACCCCTGGCGGTGCAGCGCCGGTGCATAGCTTGGGGTAATGCGCCCGATATTGCGAAACTGCACAAACTCGGGCGTGCCCTCGCAGGGATGGCAGATATCGCCCTGGGCCAGCTTGCCAGGCCACTGCTGATTGGTGCAGGTCAGCTCAATGGACAGGGTTTCCTGCTGATCCTGCTGCTGGAGGCCGAAGCAAAGGTGGGTTTCCAGATGTTCGCCATCCAGAGCCGGCAGTTGTCGCAAGCTGTAGTGCGGCGATGCATCGGGGCCTGCGAGTGTGTGGTCGTGCTCGAAGGATTCGAACGGAACGTAGGTCCGGTAACCCATGCCGCCCGGCTTCCAGCCGGTTACCCGATCGACCGAAAAGACGCCGCACTGGGCTGGTGCAAGGCCCGCAGGGCGCAGCAGGTAACGATCCTGTCGGCCATCGAGTCTGACCGGGCTGGCGTCGTGGCTGAACAGGTTGACGACAGGTGTGCAGTAAAGCTTCACCATATCGGTGTCTGGCGTCAGTTGGCGGCAGTCCGGATGGTGCAGGTCGAATTCGATGCGCAGCCCGCGTGCCTGCTGCATTAGAGGTTTGTCCGGCGTGACCTCGCGCTCAAGGCCGCTCAGCTCGACAAACAGAAACTTCTCGGCGAAGGCAAAGTAGTCCTGCAGGTGCCGATAGCCGTTGAACCCCTGATCGGTATCCGGCAGCAGGGTTTCCTCAGTCGCAAAACCGCAGGGCTGCAGGTGGTCGGCGGGCAGGGTGAGTGATGGTTGTTGAGTCAGCGGTTGCCCTGCCGCATCGAGCGGCTGCAGGGTAATGGCGTCCAGATGGCGGCACAGGTGCAGGTACAGCTGACGGCTTGAATAGGCATTGCCGTTCAGGTGCAGGCGCAGTCGGCGCAGATCGAGGTCTGTCAGGCTGCCTTCGCAGGTCATCTGCAGTGTCAGGGTCAAGCGTGCGCCGCTAGCATGGCTCTGGTAACGGCAGCCTGCCAGTTCGACGGGCAGCAAGGTCACCGCACTGGTTGTGCGAAAGCGGCACCGAATACCGTCGACAGGGCGTGACTCCACCCCGGTGCCGCGTGCAATGGGTAGTGCCTTGAGCGGTCGTTGCAACGGTTCGAACTGCAGCATGGCCAGTGCCGGCATGGGGCGCATGCAGTTGGGCCAAAGCAGATGCATAAGCGAGTGGGTCAGTTCGGGCAACTCGTCATCGAGTTTTTGCCTCAGGCGCCCGGTAAGAAAGGCAACGCCCTCAAGCAGCCGCTCTACATCCGGGTCGGTGCTGGTGCCGGCGAGGTAGGGCGCCAGCGCGGGGTGATGTTCGGCAAACCGCCGGCCCTGCTCACGCAGTTCACTCAGCTCGCTCTGAAAGTAGTGATTGAAGGTCATGGTGGATTCAACTGTCGGAGTCGTCTCGCTGCAGGGTCACTGCAGCCTTGCCCTGGCCGTCGAGTTGCACACTGAAGGTGACTGGCTGCTGCAGCTCCGGCAAGTTGAGCCGGGCGTTGATGATGAAGGCCAGGCGCAGCGGGTCACTAGCATCATGCAGACAGCTGACCCGCACCTCGCGCAGACGCGGCTCGTAACGGCTGATGAAGCGCTCTATCGCCGCGCGTGCCTGCTGCCGGGTGTCATGCAGCGTCAGTCGCATATCGTTCAGTTCGGGTAGGCCGTAGTCGGGCAGCATCTGTACGCTGCCGGCGCGGGTACTGAGCATGCGCGCCAGCTGGGCCATCACCGAGACACTGGCGGCCTCGGCGCCTGGCAGACCGGAGCGGGACCGGTCGCTGCCGCTGAGGCGCTCCAGTAAGGAGCCGTATCCGGGCCTGGTCATCATTCGCGATCCAGCTTGCCGACCAGCGACAGCGTGAAGTCGGCGCCCATGTACTTGAAGTGAGGGCGAACGCTGAGACTGACCCGATACCAGCCCGGCTGGCCGGCAACATCCTCGACGCCGATGGAGGCAGCCCGCAGTGGTCGGCGCCCGCGCACCTCTGCGCTCGGGTTGTCCTGGTCAGCAACGTACTGGCGAATCCAGCGGTTCAGTTCCAACTCCAGGTCGGTGCGCTCTTTCCAGGCGCCGATCTGCTCGCGTTGCAGCACTTTCAGATAGTGGGCCAGGCGGTTGATGATGAACAGGTAGGGCAGTTGCGTACCCAGCCTGAAGTTGAGTTCGGCTGCCTTGCCCTCGGCGCTGTTGCCGAAGTAGCGGGGTTTCTGTGCCGAGTTTGCGGAGAAGAACGCCGCATTATCGCTGCCCTTGCGCATGGTCAGGGCAATAAAACCGGCTTCTGCCAGCTCGTATTCTCGACGGTCCGAGACCAGCACTTCGGTGGGGATCTTGGTTTCAATCTCGCCCATGCTGGAGAAATGATGCAATGGCAAATCGTCAACGGCGCCACCGCTCTGCGGGCCGATGATGTTGGGGCACCAGCGATAGCGAGCGAAACTGTCGGTCAGGCGGCTGGCGAAGGCGAATGCAGCATTGCCCCACAGGTAGTCTTCATGGCTGTCGCTGACCGTTTCGCGGTAGGCAAAGCTACGGACCGGATTGTCTTCAGGGTCGTAGGGTGTGCGCAGCAGGAAACGGGGCAGCGTCAGACCGACATAGCGTGCATCCTCGCTCTCCCTGAACCCCTGCCACTTGCTGAAAAGCGGGCCCTCGAAATGGTCCTGCATGTCTTTCAGGTCGGGCAGGCCGTGGAAGCTCTCGAGTCCGAAGAAGGCGGGGCCGGCTGCTGCGATGAACGGGGCGTGTGCCATGGCGGCCACGCCGGCCACCTGTTGCAGCAGGCGAATATCCCGCGTACCCGGACCAAACTGGTAGTTGGCGATCATGGCGCCGACCGGCTGCCCACCAAACTGCCCGTACTCGGCCGTGTATACGTGTTTGTAAAGACCGGACTGCACAAGTTCCGGGCTGTCTTCAAAGTCATCCAGCAGATCATCTCTGGAGGCATTGATCAGCTCGATGCGGATGTTCTCCCGAAAGTCGGTGCGCGCAACCAGCAGCTTCAGGCCGCGCCAGGCCGACTCCAACTGCTGAAAGTCGGGATGGTGCAGGATGGCGTCAACCTGACGGCTCAGCTTGCTGTCGATTTCTGCGATCATCCGGTCGACCAGTGCCTTCTTGACTGGCTCCTGGCGGTTGTGGGGTTTCAGCAGTTCGCTGATGAAGGCGCCCACGCCCCGGCGGGCGATCGCATAGGACTCGTCCTCCCGGGGCAGCTGGGTTTCGGCGATAACGCGGTCGAGCAGACTGCCGTTGGTCACCGGCTTGTTTGCCCGAGCGGTGGATTGGCTTTGCATGGAGAGGGCTCCTGTAGGGTGCGTCACGGGGTCGGAGGGAGGCCGAGTTCGGTCAGGATCTGTTCACGTGAATGGTCGTCGCGCAGCAGCGCTTCAATTGCCTGGCGGAAGGCCGGTGTGTTGCCCAGCGGCCCCTTGAGGGCGACCAGGGCTTCGCGCAGCTCCATCAGTTGACGCAGTTCCGGGACCTGTTCGACCACGCTGGCCGGGTTGAAGTCGGACATCGAGCGGATGTCGAGTTCGACCGGCAACTCGCTGTCGGCGTCCTCCTCCTGCAATCGATTGGGAACATTGAAGGTCAGGCGCAGATCCTGTTTGGCCAGCACATCCTCGAAGCTGTTTTTGTCGATTGCGATGGGCTTGCGCTGCTCAATGCTGCGTTCGTCCCGGCGCTGGGTGAAGTCACCCAGCACCATCAGCTTCAGGGGCAGTTCAATCTCCTGTTGCTGGTCACCGGTGTTTGGGGTGAAGGTCACGTTGATGCGCTCGCGCGGGGCGACCGTGGTGTCTTTTGTCATAGGGCTTCTCCATGCGGTTCAGGCCGGGTGGCCTGCTCAAGGGGATCTTGGAAACTCAGCCAGTGCAGCTGTTGCTGCAACGCCTGGCAGCGTTCTTGACTGGTGCTGTCGCGCCGTGGGACAAGGCTCTGGTGCAACAGCTGGAGGGTCTCGCTGAGTAGCTGCTTGTCCCAGATGGCAAGCGGCATGCTTTGCTGCAGCTGCGCCAGTTGCGGCTCCAGCATGGCCTCTGCCTCCCGGTGTCGGGCGTTGGCCAGCAGCCGGCGGGCCCATTGCAGCCGTGACAGCGCGCGCTGGCGCTCGTCGGTCTGGCCTGCCGGCATGGCCGTATCAGCCGGGACAGAGGAGCGCAGCGGTGCGGCGGTGTCGCCCTCCGTAGCGTTATCTGGCTGGCTCTGCTGCTGTGCATCCGCGGGGGGCTGAAGCCAGGCTTGGGTGGCCCGGCTGGCAAAAGGGCTGCCATCGTCGAAGCACAGGCATTCCAGGCCGGGGAGGCGCTGCACAAGCGACCGGGTATGGGCCTGTATGACTGACGCCGCGTTGGCATCGTCCATGGCGTGGCAACAGCGAGCGGCCAGATAGTGCCCGTCGAGCCAGAACGGCGCTTTGCGCAAGCTGTTTTCGAGGTTGTGCAACAGCCGGGCGTACTCTTGCTGCTGCCACAGCGTGTCATAGTGCTTGATCCGTTCGGCCGGGGGTGGACGCAGGCTGGTATGCTTCTGTTCGTCGTGCCGGGGGAGTTGCCCAATGCCGCCCCAGGTGAGGCAGCGGCTCATCTGCAGTGCACTGACGCGCTGATCTGGCTGGCTGAGCCACCACTGCAGCAGGGGCGTCGCCGCTTCCTGCAGGCGACGTAGCTGTTGTTGCGCCGCGCGTTCGTTGCCGATTGAGTCGCGCTCTGGGGCCGGCTCCCGGCTGGGAGCGGATGAGGCCGGTTCCGGCGCTGCGCTCTCCGTGCGCTCGCTCGCTGCTGGTGCAAGGCTGCCTGCCAACTGATGCCAGTCCTTGCTGAGCGGCACGGAGTGGGCATGCAGGGCTGAACCAATGGCGTGCATCGCACTTTGCAGCACGGGCAGCTCGTGCTTGGCGCAGCACAAGGCGCTCGCTTGGCGCACCAGCGACCTTTGGAGCCACTGCAGCGCTGCCAGTCTGGCGCGCTCCCTCGCCGGCAGGCTGCTTTCCCAGGCGCTGCTGAGAGCGCTGGCAATCTGCTGCAGGCTGCCAACTGCCTGCTCGAGTTGCTGCAGCCGAATCAGCGCAAACGTTCGCCAGCCGGCAACGCGCAGGTCCATGCCCCGCGCAAGCAGATCGCTGGCAGTATCGGCCAGCTGCTGCCAATCAGGCTGGGGCTGTTGGTGTGGAGAGTCGAGCAGCGAGAATACCTGCTCCAGTCGCACATAGGCGTCGCAGTCGCGCAGATCGGGCAGGTCTGCGGCGGGGCGGTTGCCGGGTGTGACAGCGACTGATGCCATGCTGGTTTCCTTTCCTGGGTGCCGACGGACCCCCTGTCCGCCCAGCCTGGTCGAATCGAACCGGGTTGGCGCATGCTAGTGAGCTGGTGCGGGGCTGCCAAACGGCCACCCTGTGATCGGGTTCGCGTTACGACTGGAGATTTATCAGTTTTCTACCCGCTTCGCTGGTTATTAAATTAAATAAAATCAATAGGTTGTGAGTATTTATTGAGGTTCTATTCAGGATGTGTGCCGGTGTTGTTGGTGGGGCGGAATCTGTGAACCAGACTGCATCCGCTCGCTCAAGGTGATGTAGTACCCCGCTGTTACCCGTCGGCGCGAACAAGGGCGCATGATGGGCGCTCAAACACCCGCAAGGAGGAACAGTGATGTCCACCAAGAAGATTCTGCTGCTGGCCGGCGACTTTACCGAAGACTACGAAACCATGGTGCCGTTTCAGGCGCTGAGCATGCTGGGCTATGAGGTGCATGCGGTGTGCCCGGACAAGACCGCTGGTCAGACGGTCAAGACTGCGATTCACGACTTTGAGGGTGATCAGACCTACACCGAGAAGCCGGGTCACCTGTTTGCCCTGACCCATGATTTTGCCGCTGTTAAGGCCGATGACTATGTGGGGCTGGTGATTCCGGGCGGTCGGGCGCCGGAGTATCTGCGGCTGAACGCCGATGTGATTGCGCTGGTGCGGGCGTTCAATGCGGCCAACAAGCCGATCGCTGCGGTCTGCCATGGTGCACAGCTGCTGGCAGCGGCCGGTGTGCTGGAAGGGCGTGAGTGCAGTGCGTATCCTGCATGCGGGCCGGACGTGCGTCTGGCGGGCGGTACCTATATCGATATCGCTGCCGATCAGGCCCATGTTCAGGGCAATCTGGTGACTGCGCCGGCCTGGCCGTCGCATCCGCGCTGGCTGGCCGCGTTCGTGAAGTTGCTGGGCGCCCGAATCGAACTCTGATTGCTGCCGGGGGCTGGCTGCGGTCAGCCCCTGCAGAGGAGAGCTGCATGTGTGAACTCTACGTAAAGGCGGACCCGATTCTGTATGAGTCGCGCTCGCGTTCGCTGCGTATTCGCGGTGTGGTTACCACCTTGCGACTGGAGAACCAGTTCTGGGACATTCTGCAGGAGATCGCCGAGGTGGACGACATGACCACCAATCAGCTGATCACCAAGCTGTATGACGAGGTGATGGAGCTGCGCGGTGAGGTGGTGAATTTTGCGTCTTTCCTGCGGGTGAGCTGCACCCGTTATCTGGCTCAGCGCGAGGCGCGGGTGGTTCCTCTGGCGGTGGTGGGCCGCAGTACAGCTCAGGGCTGATTTTGCTGCCAGCTGTATCGCGCCGGCCTCCGGTGGTTTTGCTAGCATTGCCGCTTACCTGAATTTCTCTGGAGCCGTTCGATGTCGATCGAAACCTGGCTGGCGTTCTTTGTTGCATGCTGGATCATCAGCCTGTCACCGGGCGCTGGTGCCATTGCCTCAATGTCCAGCGGTCTGAATTACGGTTTTGCCCGTGGTTACTGGACTGCGCTCGGTTTGCAGTTGGGGCTGGTGGTGCAGATTGCGGTGGTGGCGGCGGGCGTCGGTGCGGTGCTGGCTGCATCTGCGCTGGCATTCACGCTGATCAAGTGGTTCGGGGTGTTGTATCTGCTGCATCTGGCCTGGCGCCAGTGGCGAGCGCCGACCATGCAGGTGGACGAGACGCAGGCTCCGCGTGCGCTGGGGCAACCGTTGGCGCTGGTGTTCAGGGGCTTGCTGATCAATGTCAGCAATCCCAAGGCGGTGGTCTTCATGCTGGCCGTGCTGCCGCAATTTCTGGATGTCTCCCGGCCGCTGCTTAGTCAGTATCTGATCATGGGGCTGACCATGATTACCGTCGACCTGATCGTCATGGCGGGTTACACGGGGCTGGCGGCGAGGGTGCTGCGCCTGTTGCGCTCACCACGTCAGCAGCGGCTGCTCAATCGCACCTTTGCCGGGTTGTTTGCTGCGGCCGCAGGGATGCTGACATTGGTGCGCCGCGCAACCTGATGCCTCCTGTGCCTAGTGGCCTTGTTGCCACTGGCTGCGGTACTGCGACGGGCTGATACCGGTCTGCTGACGGAAGCGATTGCTGAAGTGGGCTGCTGAACTGAAGCCGCAGCGCAGTGCGACCTGCAGCAGGCTGGCGCTGCTGTAACGCAGCAACTGTTGCGCCTTTGCCAGACGCTGCTGCTGCACGTAGCGGTGCGGAGGCAGGCCAATACTCTGTTTGAACATCCGCGCGAAGTGGTATTCGCTGAGCTGGCACTGGGTGGCCAGGTCGGCCAGTTGCAGTGGCTGATCCAGATGGCTGTCGATGTAGTCGCGTATATGCCGTACCTGCGTCGGCGCAAGCCCGCCCTTGATGGCGGGGGCCTGCCAGCTGACCTGGGTGTAGTGTTTGAGCACGTGATTGAGCAGCAGATTGCTGGCGCTGCTGAGGGTCAGACTGTCGCTGCGGTCGTGCCAGTTGCTGGTCAGCAGAAAATGGCGGTAGAGCAGGGCGATCTGCGGGTCGTCTGCAAACAGCTGCTCGTTGACGCTCAGCTCCAGCGGGCTGCGATCCCAGGTCTGTTCTGCCAGCTGGCGCAGGTGAGCGTCGGTGAAATACAGGTGAACGAACGACAGCGGTCCGCGGATATTCCAGGTGGATGCGTACTGCCGGGGCATCAGGCACAGCCGATCTGGTCCGCCGCCGTTGTGCCAGCCGTCGGTGCTTTTGAAGTAGGACTGGTAGCCATCGGCGATATACAGGCTGAGGGTGTGGTGATCGGCGTTTTCCAGGTCGATCAGGTCCTGCTCGTTGTACCAGGAGGCCAGCCCGACGCCATTGCCCAGCCGCGTGCTGTCCCGCAGCCGGGTGTTGTGCCGCTGCAGGCTGTCGAATACCTGAAAGCGTTCGTCTGACATGGTTGCTCCGTGCGCCGTGACCTGCTGTCCATGGTATGCGGGCCGGTGCGCTGCGCCAAGCGGGCAGCGCGCCGGCCGGCAAATAAGCGCAGGATTGTGCAAGTCGCCAGCAAGACCGCGCAAGCCGGCGCAGCGCGCAGGGCCGATACTGGGCCGCCATTACCAGAGACAGCATCATGAATGTATTGCTGTATGCCGCTACCGTCCTGATCTGGGGTACCACCTGGATCGCCATCTCCATGCAGACCGGCACGGTTGCGCCGTTGGTGTCGGTGTTCTATCGCTTTGCGCTGGCGGCTGCGCTGATGCTGGTGGTGCTGTCGCTCCTGGGCAGGCTGCGGCGCATCGGCGGGCGTGATCATCTGTTCTGCATGCTGCAGGGTGTGTGCGTGTTCGGGCTGAACTTTTACTGTTTCTATTCGGCCAATGCCTATATCAACAGCGGTCTGGAGTCGGTGCTGTTTTCGCTGGCGACCCTGTTCAATGCTGCCAACAGCGCGCTGTTTTTCGGTCTGCGCCTGGGGCGGCGTTTGCTCTGGGCCAACCTTCTGGGGCTGGTCGGCATTGTCTGTTTGTTTTGGCACGACCTGCGTTCGGCCCATCTCAGCGCGCTGGTGTTGACCGGCATCGGCCTGAGCCTGCTGGGCACCTATGGCTTTTCACTCGGCAACATGATCAGCGTGCGTCATCAACGCCGGGGGCTGGATATCCTCTCCACCAATGCCTATGCGATGGGGTACGGCGCGTCGGCGATGCTGCTGCTGGCGCTGTTGCGCGGTGACGCTTTCACAGTCGATTGGAGTCCGACCTACATTGGCTCGCTGCTGTATCTGGCGATCGTCGGCTCGATTATCGGCTTTGCCGCCTACTTTGCGCTGGTTGGGCGTATTGGTGCCGGAGCGGCTGCCTACGCAACGGTGCTGTTTCCCCTGATTGCGCTGGGCCTGTCAACCGTGTTTGAGGGCTACCAGTGGTCCGGCATGGCGGTGATCGGTCTGGTGCTGATCCTGTTCGGCAATCTGGTGATGTTCTACCGGCCGCGACCCAGTGCCGCAGCGGTACCCGCAGCTGAGTGACTGTGCCATGCTTGCGCTGAGAAGCATACAAGGGCGGGAGTCATGGATTATCTGATTATTGCGATCGCGACCCTGAGTGGTCTGTATTTTCACTGGTGGCTGTTTGTGCGCATTCGCCGCTGGACCGATCGCGATCTGGCCCTGTCGATGGCAGGCGAGGACCCGGCCCGACGCGACTACATGCTGGCCTGTCTGAATGATGCGAAACGGCAAAAGGTGCGTCGCAGGGACCTGGAGGCCTGGCTGCAGGCTGCTGCTGATCGTTACGATCCGGCATCAGGGCAAGGAACTTGAGCAAAACGGGCTACTCTGTGTAAACAGGATCTGAGTTCAACCCCAGCAGGGAGAATCATTATGGAACTGCACCAGAAAGACCTCGGCACCTTGTTTGAGCAGCTCGGTTTGGCGTCGGATGCAGAGAGCATCGATGCCTTTTTTGCCAGTCATTCACTGGCGCACGATACCCGCTTGGTTGATGCGCCGTTCTGGACACCCTCACAGTCGGCCTTTCTCAGCCAGCAGATGCGCGAAGACGCCGAGTGGGCACCTTTGGTTGATGAGCTGAACGCACGCTTGCACGAAGACTGAGCAGGCGAGCGCCGATCGTTTCGGTACCACCAGGCAGTCTGTGACAGCGACACGGCAGGGCAGTAGGCGGCATACTCTGGCATCATGTCGGTCTGCTGACTGACCCTGACTGTCTCTGCAATGGCACCAGTGCGCTGTTGCACGGCGATTGCTACCACGGATATCCGTTTCATGCCGTTTTACATCCTGCTCATTCTGGGTGGCCTGAGTGCCTTTGGCCCGCTTGCCATCGACATGTATCTGCCTGCCTTTCCGGCCATTGGCGCCGCATTGGCGGCAGACCCCGAGCAGGTTCAGTTGAGCCTGTCGGTCTATTTCCTCGGGCTGGCCAGTGGGCAACTGGTTTATGGTCCGCTAGCTGACCTGTATGGGCGCCGGGGGCCGCTGCTGTTCGGTATCGGCCTGTTTTGCCTCGCCTCGCTGGCGTGTGCGTTCGCCCCGACTCTGGAATGGCTGCTTGCCGCGCGTTTCGCTCAGGCGTTGGGTGGCTGTGCGGGCATGGTGGTCAACCGGGCAGTGGTGCGCGATCTGTGTGCGCCAATTGATGCAGCCAAGGCGTTTTCCCAGTTGATGCTGATCATGGGGGTGGCGCCGATTCTAGCGCCGATGCTGGGCAGCACCTTGCTGATTTTCGCCGGCTGGTCGAGCATCTTCCTGTTTCTGGCCGCGTTTTCCGCCATCTTTGCCCTGGCGGTGTATTTCTTCCTGCCGGAAACCCTGCCGCAGCATCTGACGCCACCGCCGCTGAGAACGTCGCTTGGACGCTACCTGGAGCTGCTTCGCGAGCCTCTGTTCATGTTTCATGCGCTGACCGGCGGGGTCGCGATGGCGGGCATGTTTGCCTACATCGCCGGTTCGCCTTATGTGTTCATGGAGCTGTTTCAGGTTCCGGCAGACAGCTTCGCCTGGTTGTTTGGCAGTGTAGCGACCTGCTTTATTTTGTCGGCACAGCTCAATAGCCGCATGTTACGCCGCTGGACCCAGCTGCAACTGATCAGGCGCATCGCCGCTGTCTACATGCTGGCAACCTGGACGCTGCTGCTGGTTGCCTGGCTTGATGTGGATAGCCTGTGGCTGTTCATGCCACCCCTGTACGCCAGTGTTGGTGTTATCGCCCTGTTGCTGCCGAATGCGTCTGCCTGCGCGTTGGCGGGACACGGCCATCAGGCCGGTGTAGCCTCGGCGCTGATGGGCACCATGCAGTTCATCATCGCCGGTATCACCTCGGCGCTGGTCGGGGTGCTGCACGACGACAGCGCCATGCCGATGGCGGGGGTGATGGCGGTCTGCGGGGGGCTGACCGTGCTGATGGCTCTGATGGCCCGGCGCGTGAGTGCTCGTCAATCAACGGAGCCTGCCTGACCGCTTGAGGTCATCGTATTGTGCTGACGCTGGTCGTCGCAGCGACGACCAGCTCTGATCCTTTGCTGCACCTGTGTATGTCATAACGGGTATGTGGCGCTCTACCTCTCTTGCAGTTGTGCTGCCAGCCTGATCCGGCGGGGCGGTGCGCCGCGCCTGCAGTTTATTCCCTTGCGCAGTATGTTTCGCTACCGAAATATAATTAAACAATTTATCTAATTTACAATATTTATCATTTGCATTTAGATTGCTGGCCGAGATTGGTGCTGCCCTTGCCTTTGGATAGTGCAGTTTCGTGCTCTCCGGGAGGGGAGATTCTATTTCAGTAACAGGAACACACATGAAAACAACACCGTTTTTTGCGCGCGACCTGGTGGCGATTGCCGTAGTCGCTGCAGCCCTGCCGGCCAATGCCCTTGCCGACTCTGAAACTACGCTGACCCTTCCTGCAATCGATGTTGTCGGTTACGGTGAAGACGACCGTTCACGCCAGACCGGCGCCGTCGTGGTTATTACTCGGGAAGAAATTGAACGTCTGCAGCCGAGTTCGACAGAGGATGTGCTGCGTCGCATTCCCGGGATTAATGTCAAGACCGAGGAAGAGTCTGCAGTGGTCAGCAATATCGGTATTCGCGGATTGTCGGCCAGCGAGTCCAAGTCATTGGTGCTGGAAGACGGTGTTCCGGTTGCGCCCGGCCTGTTCATCGGAAATGACCGCTACTACAATCCCCGTATTCAGCGCATGGAAGGTGTTGAGGTGCTCAAGGGATCGTCGTCCCTGCGCTACGGCCCCTCGACGATCGGCGGGGTGATCAACTACAAGACCAAAACACCTGAGGGTGTTGCAGTGTCCACCCGTATCGGGTCGTTCAACACTCGTGAGGCTACCCTCGAAGCCGGTGGTCGCATCCTGTCAGGCGATGCCTACGCAGGTCTGGTCGCAACTAAGGCGCGCAGCGACGGTTTTCTTGACCGCGACTACGATATGACCGATCTGATGCTGAAGGCCGGTAGCGCGATTGGCGAGAACCAGAACCTCGGCGTCAAATTCTCATGGTACGAGAACGACGCGAATATCTCCTATCGCGGAATGTTCCTGCAGGACTACAGGGATGGTCGTACATACAATCCTGCACCGGACGATTACTTTCTGACTGACCGCCGTGCCTTTGATATCAACCACGAATGGTTCCTGTCCGACCAGGCGACTCTTCAGACGCTGGTCTACTGGAGCGAGATGACACGTGATTATTGGCGTTACTCGGTAGATACCGCGGCCTCCAATGCGGCTGGTCGCTGGGTTTATACCGATTCGCTGACTGGAAACAATCGCAGCTTTGAGCGCCTGGGTGCAGAAACGCGGCTGATGCTGGATCACAATCTATTCGGCTTGATGAGCGAGGCCGAGTTTGGCTTGCGTTTTATGCAGGAAGAGTCGGATGGCAAGCGTATCCGGGCCACGCGCGATCAGGATCGTACCGGTATCAACGACCGTCATCTGGAGGATAGTGCTGAGAGCGTTGCCGCCTATGTGCAAAACCGCTTTGTGCTCAGCGAGCGCTTGGCCATTACGCCCGGTCTGCGCGTTGAGTCCTACGAGCAGAAGCGCAAGGTGCTTACCGATAACGGTGCATCTGAAACCACCTCCAACACCGAGTGGCTGCCCGGAATCGGCTTTACCTATCAGTTGATGCCCGCTGCCCAGCTTTACGGTGGTGCCTACCGCGCGTTCTCTCCTGCATCCAACGGCGTTGCACTGGACGGCCTGGTAGATCAGAAGCTCGACGGTGAGCGTTCAGACAACTATGAGTTTGGTCTGCGTGGCAGCAATGGTGCCTACACTTACGACGTCACTGCGTTCTACATGAACTTCGATAATCAGGTCGTAACGGGCAACAGTGATCCGAACCTGTCGCAGTCCAATGCAGGCAAGACACTGCATTACGGTCTTGAAGCTGCGTTGAGCGTTGAGCTGGGTGGTGGCTTCAGTATCGATACCAACCTGACCTGGGTGCCCGAGTCCGAATTCCGCTCTGGTGACAACAAAGGTAACCGTCTGCCTTATGCGCCGGAATACCTGGCCAACGCTGGGCTTAATTACACCGATGGTCGCTTCAGTGGTGCGCTCAATGTGCATTATCGGGGCGAGCAGTTTGGTGATGCCGGCAATCGCAAGGATATTCCGTCTGGCGCCGAGGGTGGTATTTGGGGTGGTCAGATTCGCTCCTATACCCTGTACGACCTGCTGGCTCAGTATCAGGTGAACGATCATCTGCGTCTGCAGGGTGCGGTTAAGAATCTGACCGACAAGCGCTACATTACCGGCTTGCGTCAGGGTATCTATGTCGGCCCCGAGCGCTCGTTTGAAGTGGGTATGAATTACCGCTTCTGAGTGCAGGCCGGGCAGCCTTGTCGCGGCTGCCCGGCTATGGCTTATTGGTTTCTACGCCCAGACTGGATGCGTTTCAGGCGCGTTTACTCTGCCATGCGCCTGCGGCGAGTGTCCTTCCTGGAGCAGCGCAGAAAGGCGGATATCGGCCCCCAGAACGTATCGCAGCTGTCCGCGTTCATCCAGCACCGGCGCCGACAGGGTAAAGCAGAAGCCATCGGTAGCGGCGGAGCGGTAAACGTCGCTGATAAACGGCGAAAGCGTATCGCGTACGTTTGAAAACCACGGGCGGTTTGACCAGTTTTTACCCCGTGCACTGCTGCGGCTGCCGTCTTGCAGGTCGGCACTCAGAATGTTCTCGCTGACCTGCACACCATCTGCGCCAACCAGATACAGCAGCTCAAATCGACCGTCCTGATCAATCCAGCGCCGCATGGCTTGCTCTGCGCTGGCACCGCCACGGGCCAGCTCGGCGCTGGCGGCCATTTCGGTGACGCGTTGGCGGATCACCTGATGAACACCAAGCTGGAAGCCGCCGAGACCTTCCAGTAGCCGGTCGCCCTCACTGCGCACTGCCTCACTGTGCTCCAGTACCGAGGAGGCTTTTTGCATCATCGCGCTGGCCACCCCGGCAACACTCTGCACATCCTGGCTCACCGAACGCACCGCAGCGCCGATTTGCTCTGCACCGCTGGCAATGCTGGCGATACGCTGATCCAGCTGCCCCATGGCTGAGGTCGCTTCGCTCAGGCTGCGATCCATGCTGATGATGCGTTCGCGGCCGTTGGCGACCGCTGCCTGCATCTGGGCGCTGGCATTGTTAAGGCTTTGCATGCCGGAGCGGAAGTTATCGATGATCTCGGCCACCTTGTCGGTCGCAGCGGTGGTCTTGCCAGCGAGTGTTCGGACCTCATCGGCGACCACGGCAAAGCCGCGTCCCTGTTCACCAGCCCGGGCCGCTTCAATGGCGGCATTGAGTGCCAGCAGGTTGGTTTGCTGGGAGATGTTGGCAATCATGCCGATGACCTGGGTGATTTCTTCCAGTTGTTTGCCGATTTCACCGATCTGGGCGGTCAGCTCGCTCTCGCAGCCATTAATGGTATCGACCTGGCTGAGAACATTACTGCTGTCCTGCTCGCACTGTCGCAATTGTGTGCTGACTTCGCTGGACAGTTGTGAAACCGCAGTTGCTCCGGGAACCAGCTCAGAGTCCAGGGTGGTACTGACCTGTTCGGTGGCGCTGGCAATCTCCTCTGAAGACTGGGCCAGCTGCTCGCCGTGGGCACGGCTGTCCGCGGCGATGCGCGCCAACTCGGGGGCGTGTGCAGCAATACCCACCGCGGCATGCAGACTCAGGGTGATGCGTTTCTGGAGTTCCCGGGCAAATGTGTTGAGGTGTGCTAGCGGGCCGTACTGCTGCGGCAGCTCGGCAGCGAGATTCATATCCTTGAACAGTGCATCTGTGCTGCTGCCTGACTCGCGGTTGTAGCGGGCGATATTGAAGATCCCCATACGTACTCCTTGTCGGCGGTTTGTATCACTCTGCCATCATGCAAGGGGCAAGCAAAAACCAAGCCAGTGCCTGGATAATGCGTGCAGTGGGGTATTGTGCCGCTCCTGGCTGCGCAGCGTGCGTGGTTGTGGTGCAGAAGGTGGGGCAGGATGCCTGATCGGTGGGCAAAAAAAACCGCAGCGAAAGCTGCGGCTCTTTTTCAGCGGATCAGGATCACGCGTCGTTCCAGCGCTTGAGAATCAGGGTGGCGTTGGTACCACCGAAACCAAAGCTGTTGGACATGATCAGATCAACGGCTTGATCCAGACGCTCACGCAGAATCGGCAGATCGCCGGCGTTTTCGTCCAGTTCCTCGATGTTGGCCGAGGCGGTCAGGAAGTTGTCTCGCAGCATCAGCATGCAATAGATCGCTTCCTGTACGCCGGCAGCCCCCAGCGAGTGACCCGACAGGCTCTTGGTGGAGCTGATCTTGGGTGCCTTATCGCCAAATACCTCACGGATCGCCTTCAGTTCGGCAACGTCGCCGACTGGAGTGGAGGTGCCGTGGGTGTTCAGGTAATCGATAGTGCCTTCGACGGTCGCCAGCGCCTGCTGCATGCAGCGTACTGCGCCTTCGCCGCTCGGTGCGACCATGTCGTAACCGTCGGAGGTGGCACCGTAGCCAACCACTTCAGCGTAGATCTTGGCACCGCGGGCCAGAGCGTGTTCCAGCTCCTCAACAACGACCATGCCGCCGCCACCAGCGATGACGAAGCCGTCACGGTTGGCATCGTAGGCGCGGGACGCCTTTTCGGGCGTTTCGTTGTACTGAGTGGAGAGGGCGCCCATGGCGTCGAACAGCATGGTCTGAGACCAGTGTTCCTCTTCACCACCGCCAGCGAAGACGATGTCCTGCTTGCCCAGCTGGATCAGTTCAGCTGCGTGGCCGATACAGTGCGCGCTGGTGGCGCAGGCAGAGGAGATGGAGTAGTTGACGCCCTTGATCTTGAACGGCGTCGCCAGACAGGCAGAAACGGTGCTGCCCATGGTGCGCGGCACGCGGTAGGGCCCGATCTTCTTGACGCCTTTCTCGCGCAGAATGTCGATGGCTTCCATCTGGTTCAGAGTGGAGGCGCCACCGCTGCCGGCAACCAGACCGGTGCGCACGTTGCTCACCTGATCGTCAGCCAGGCCTGCATCGGCGATGGCCTGCTGCATGGACAGGTAGGCGTAGGCGGCAGCATCACCCATGAAGCGCTTGACCTTGCGGTCGATGGCGGCATCAAGGTCGATGTCCACGGAGCCGGAAACGTGGCTGCGCAGACCCATCTCGGCGTACGAGGGATTGAAACGGATGCCGGATTTGCCCTCTTTCAGAGTGGCAGAAACGGAGTCCAGGTCCTGGCCCAGGCAGGAAACGATGCCCATGCCGGTAATCACGACGCGACGCATAGTGATGATCCTCAGAAACTATCGGTAGAAGTGAACAGACCCACACGCAGACCTTCTGCGCTGTAGATCTCGCGACCATCGACGGCAACGCTGCCATCGGCGATGCCGAGGGTCAGGGCACGGTTCATGGTGCGCTTGATGTGGATGGTGTAGGTCACTTTCTTGGCGGTAGGCAGGACCTGACCGAAGAATTTCACCTCACCGGAGCCCAGTGCGCGACCGCGACCCTGGAAGCCCAGCCAGCCAAGGTGGAAGCCAACCAGCTGCCACATGGCATCGAGACCGAGGCAACCGGGCATGACCGGGTCACCTTCGAAGTGGCAGGCGAAAAACCACAGGTCAGGGGTGATATCCAGCTCGGCAACGATTTCACCCTTGCCGTATTTACCGCCGGTCTCGCTGATGTGGGTAATACGGTCAATCATCAGCATGTTGGGGGCTGGAAGTTGTGCGTTTCCGGGGCCAAACATCTCGCCACGGCTGCATTTGAGCAGCTCTTCCCGGGTGTACGCATTCTGTCGTGTCATAGAGGCTCCTGCTCGTCCCCGTCTTCGGGGCACTATTGATTCGGCTTGTTCTGTGTCAGCAAGCATCCGAAAGTGCGCGCGGTCACTCATGATAAATGAGCTTGAAGGCGTTCGCTGTGCCATTGGCATGACCTGAGTCAAGCTAATGCACGCTGCAGGCCGGCCTGCACTGCACTTTCGGTTGGCTGCTGAGCGTTTTTTGCTCGCGTAAGCTCAGACTCAGCGCCTGCCAAGAAAGTCACAACATCCACGTTTTGCGTGTGATGAGGCGTTGAGGATACCCGCGAAGGCGGGTCAGGACAAAGTTTCTGTGTCCTGACCCGCCTGCGGGAGAGCAGGAAGGATCAGGCCAGAACGCCGTTCTCGGCCAGGAACTGGTCGCGCAGTTCGCGCTTGAGTACCTTGCCGATAGCGCTGCGTGGCAGCTCGTCGGTGATGATGACGCGGTTCAGACGCTGGGTCTTGCCGACGCGCTCGTTGAACCAGGCTTGCACTTGTTCGGCATCGACGTCACGACCGGCAAAGGGCACGACGTAGGCCACCGGGGTTTCGCCCCAACTGGTTGAGGCGACGCCGACCACGGTGACGTCTTGCAGGTCCGGATGCTGGCGCAGCTCGGCCTCCAGGTCACTGGGGTAAATGTTGAAGCCACCGCTGATGATCATGTCCTTGCGGCGATCCATCAGGGTCAGAAAACCTTCTTCGTCGAAGCGGCCAACATCGCCGGTGCGGATGAAGCGCTTGCCGGTGCTGTCGTACCACTCGGCTTCTGCGGTTTTCTCCGGCTTGTTCAGGTAGCCGGCCATCATCGCTGGCGAGTGACCGACTACCTCGCCGATCTCGCCGCGCGGCAGCTCAACGCCGTCTTCATCGATAACCCGCATGTCGTGGCCGTCGAGTGGCATACCCACGGTGGCAAGCTTGTCAGGGTAGGTGTGGGCCGCCAGCATGCAGGAGCCACCACCTTCGGTCATGCCGTAGAACTCGATCAGGCCGCCCGGCCAGCGCTTGAGAATGTCGGCCTTGAGCTCGGCATGGAAGGGGGCGCTGGTGCTGAACTTCATGACGTAGCTGTCCAGGTCATAGCTGTCGAAGTCAGGGCGGGCCATGATGCGCTGATATTGAACCGGTACCAGCATGGTGTGGGTGATGCGGTGCTGTTCGGCCAGTTTCAGGTAGCGCTCGGCGTCAAACTTGGCCATCAGCACAACGGTGCCGCCCAGACCGATGCTCGGCAGGAAGGAGACCAGGGTGGTGTTGGAGTACAGCGGGGTGGAGATCAGGGTGCGGCAGTCCGGACCATAGCCGAACGGCAAGCCGCGCTGGATGTGCGACCAGCGCATGCCATGGGATTGCACGATGCCCTTCGGCTCGCCGGTGGTGCCGGAGGAGTAGATGACGTTGAAAGTCATCTCTGGTGTGATCTCTACCGCGGTCGGTACCGCCCCCGTTTCTGCCAGCCAGTCGCTGTAGTGCGTTTCACTGCCGCTGTTGTCCATGCTGATCAGCGGCATGCTGAGGCGATCCCGGACGCCGGCCATGGCGCTCTGGACGCTGGCATCGGCGAAATACAGTTTCGCGGCGGAGTCGGCGAGCATGCCCAGCAGGCTTTCCGGGGTGGATGAAGGCGCCAGCGGGGCGACGGTGACGCCGGCGCGCAGGGCGCCGACGAACAGCACCGCATAATTGATCGAGTTGCTGCCGCAGATGGCGATAGCATCGCCGGGCTCTACACCGTCGCGCTGCAATGCTGCCGCAACGCGGTTTGCTTCCGCGTCCAGCTGCCGATAAGTCATCCGTTGTTCGCCTTCGATCAGCGCGGGATGCTCTGCGCGATCCTTGCCATGAATGGCAATCAGGGCGGGAAGGGTTGTGTAGGGCGATTCAAGGGTAACGGTTGACATGATCTGGACGCTCGAGTTTGTTGGGTTTATTAGAGCAGGCTGTCTGTGTCGGGATGAGACAGTCGTTTGCGTTAGCTAGTCTCCCGATTTGGTCAAGTCGAATCCAGCGTCCCGGGGCGCTTAATTGTTGATGAAATGTTAAGCGATCAGCTTGAATGATGGCTGTCGGTTTCTGTCCAGGCGGCCAATGCGCCAAGCAGCGCCGGGCGGCTGATCGGCTTGCTGAGAAAACCCTGCATGCCGGCGGCTTCGCAGTCCCGGCGGTCAATATCAAGGGCGCTGGCGGTCAGAGCAACACAGGGTGCAGCCATCCAGCCCTCGGCCCGGCAGTGGGCGTGATAGCGTCGGCAGACCTCCAGACCGTCGATGTCCGGCAGGTGAATGTCCATCAAGATGGCGGCGTAGCGCTCCGGGCGTTCGCAAAGCATCCGCAGGGCGCTTTCGCCGGTGTCGGCGATGTCTAACAGGATATTCGTCTGCTTCAGCATGCCTTGGATGACCAGTTGGTTGACCGGGTTGTCTTCCACCAGAAGGACTGGGCGTTGATTGAAGGCTTGGCGGGGAAGTGCCGGTTCCAGCGATTGCCCTGTGGCGTGCCCGGTGGTTCTGAGCGGAATGCTGAACATGAAGGAAGAGCCTTCCCCATCGCGGCTTCTGGCCGTGAGGTCTCCCCCCATCTTGCGGGCGAAGGTACGGGCGATGGACAGCCCGAGGCCGGTGCCCCCAAAGCGCCGGGAGGTGCTGCTGTCGGCCTGCTGGAACGCGTCGAACATGCTTTCCAGACGGTCGGGTGAGATGCCGATACCGCTATCGATTACCGCACACTCCAGCCACAGTTCGTTGGTGCTGGTCATCCGCCAGCTGGCATTGACTTCAATCTGTCCCTGTTCGGTGAACTTCAGCGCGTTACCGACCAGGTTGACCAGAATCTGACGAATGCGTGTCGGATCGCCGATGACTTCCTCGCAGCTCTCGTGCCCGGTAAGGTTGCAGAGCAGGCGCAAGCCTTTCTGGCGCGCGGTGTGTTCGAAGACATTGATCGATGACGTGATCAGTTGGGGCAGGTTAAAGGCAATTTCTTCAAGTTCCAGCGCGCCGCGCTCAATGCGCGAGAAGTCGAGGATGTCGTTGATCACCTTGAGCAGATGGTCGGTCGACTCGCCGGCGATATGCACATACTCGCTCTGTTCGCTGTTCAGATCGGTGGTTTCCAATAACTGCAGCATGCCCAGAACTCCATTCATGGGGGTTCGCAGCTCGTGGCTCATCATCGCCAGGAACTCGGATTTGGCGCGGTTGGCTGCTTCGGCTCCCTCGCGGGCGGTCACCAGATCCTGCATGGCCCGTTGCTGCTGGCTCTCGGCGCGCTCAAGGGTCGCTGCAAGGCTGTTGATGTTGTGCATCAAATGCCCGATCTCGTGTTCATCGGTAACGTCCAGACGGGTGTCCAGTTTGCCCTTGCGGAGTTGCGAGACGGCGTGCCCCATTCGCTCCATCGGGTCGGCCAGTACCTTGGCCAGACGGATGGCCAGCACCAGAGTTGCTGCCAGTACCAGTGCGGCAAGGGCGAGGGTTTTAAGCAGTATGCTTTGCTGGCGCTGGATGAAGGCTGCGTTGCTGAGGCTGACCTGTACCTGACCCAGGTAGCGTTGCTGTTCGTCCTGATACGCCGCCGGGGCATCAAGCAGGAACAGGTCGTTCTGCAGCGGGATGCGCTGGCGCATGATATCGGCGACAAATACCTGCAGCTCTGTCTCCTCGCTGTGGTCGCGGTTGAGTTTGAGCAGTTGCTTGCCTGAGCGGTCATAGACCGTTACTTCCCGTACATGCGGTACGTTCAGTGCGCCCGTCACCATACTTTCTAGCGTATCCAGGTTACCGCTGATCACACCGTACTCGGCCGCTGGGGCAAGCTGGTCGGCAATCAGCTGACCGGTCACCTGCAGCTCCCGGTTGACGTCGTCCAGGCGTGCGGTGGTGAAAAAGGTAAAACCGACCACGCCCATCAGCAGGGCGGGTAATGTCGCTATCAGGATCAGGCGACTGTATATGGTTCCACGTTGCAGAAAGCTCATTGCGCGTGCTCCAGCTCGGCCAGGCGTTGGGCGAGGGTGGCGTCGTCCGGCAGTGGGATACCCAGTGAGCGTGCTACCTGGGCATTACTGAGAACGGAGAAATGTTTTGGGTAGGAGCTGCCGCTGCCGGGCACTCCCTGCTTGATCAGCCAGGCGGTGCTGCGCGCCATGTCGTCGGGGCTGCTGTAAGTCGTGGTCAGGCTGCCCGCATCGATGAATGGTGCGCTGGGGCCGATCAGCACCTTGCTGCGTGAGTAACTTGTCAGCAGGATTGTCTTCAGATTGTCTGCGTTGTAGATCAGCGAGTCATCGGTGCCGAGCAGGATGTCGCTGTCGGTAATGATGTCGACCAGCTTGCGGGTCAGATTCTGCTGGGGGTCAACCGTGACGCTTACCAGGTCGGTGTTCTGTTGCGCGGCGGCCTGGCGCCATTCTGGCAGCCCAGCCTGGGTTTGCTCGGTCAGCAGGATGCCGATGCGTCGTATACCGGGTACCAGCAGTTTGGCGAGAGCCACCTGGCGCGCGGGCTTGGGGTTGGCCAGCAGGGCGTGCATCGGCTTGTCTGCTGCGGCTGTGGCGAGCAGGCTTTCGGCGGTGACGTAGGTCGCAAGTGTAGGCAGCCCGTCGGGCTGCTGCAGGCGAGCCTCCAGGCCTTGCCGACCCATGGTGATGACGAGATCGGTACCTTCCGGTACCGCGTCGTTTACTGACAACTCGATGATTCGGTCTTCGGGCAGGGCATTGCCCAGTGACGCCATGAACTGCTGAGTCAGTGCCGAGGTGCCGGGCATGATCACGGCATACTGCTCGGCAATGGTAGCCTGCGCCGGCAGGCAACACACCAGCAGCGCCGCCAGCCAGCGTTTCACTCGCCTGCTCCTGAATGCACAAAAAAGCATGGTGACAGTCCGTGTCTTGTCAATCGGTAGGTTCGCTCCAAGCGCTTGCTCAAAACCTGAAGTCAGCTGTCAGATAAAACTGACTGGGGCTGTCGTACAGGTTCTCTGACCAGGTCAGTGCCTCGTCGTCCAGTCGATACTGCCAGTTTGCTGCAAGCTCCAGGCTGGTTCGGCCAATATCGAAACGCTTGCCGATTCGCCCATCAAGACGCTCGAAGCGGCGCTCATTGAGCATGTCTGACCCATAATAGATGAGGCTGGTGTCGATGCCGCCACCCCAGCTGCGCAGCCAGGCAGCTGACCCGCTGTTGCGGGCGGTAAGACGCTGGTCAAGGCGATTGCTGGCATAGAAGTCGACATAGGCATAGGTCAGGCGCAGGCGGTCCTGCCCGGTGAGGCGCCAGTCTGTCTGGGCTTCCACGCCGCTGAAGTGAGCGAAACTGCTGTTATCCGGCTCGAAGTTCACTACCTGCAGCGGCTGGCTGATCATGTTGTCGATTTCGTCGTAAAACGCCTTGATGTCGACGTTCAGACCGATCCGGTGGAATGTGCCGTTATACCCCAGCTCCCAAGAGCGCATTTCCTCCTGCTCAAGGTCGCCCGGGCCTTTGGCCAGGGCGTAGTAGCTATCACCGGTGGTTGGGGCGCCAGTCAGATTGCTGGGCTTATAGGTCCAGTAAGCGTTGTTTTCATACATGTCCGGTGAGCGCACTGCCTCAGAGTAGACGGCTCGCAGGCTGTGGGCCGGTGCGAGAAAGTAGTGCGCGGCCAGGCGGGGGGAAAAGGAAAACCCGCTGAGTCGATCCTGCTCGGCCATGGCCCCGGCGTGCAGAAGCCAGCGCTCGCCCAGACGATATTCGAGGTTACCGAACAGCTGGCCAACCGAGTTTTCCATCTTGCCACCGAAGTAGGTTTCGGATTTTGCCTGATCGTAACGCAGATTGGCCCCGAACACCGTTCGCAGGGCGTCGTTGATCTGCAGGGTGTTCTGAACCTCGGCCTCGTAGCGGGTTTCGCGCAGGTTTTCGTTCAGGTTGAAGCAGGTCGGCGGACCGTTGCGGATGGCGTTGTGCTGCGTAACGATGCTGTCGACCAGCGGCAGATAGGCCGGGTCCAGACCATCCCAATTGACCAGCCAGTCGCTATAATTTTCCCGAATGCCCCATACGCCGTTGCGGTTGCGCAGGATGTAGTTCATGCGCCGTGTATAGACATTGCCGATCAGGTAGAGCTCACGCATTTCCGGCGAAAAAACAATGGGCGAGTCGCACGCCCGCATCTGGCTGAGCCGCTCCATATGCTGGGCGTAGGTGTTGACCTGAATCTGATGGTTCGGGCTGATGTCGTTTTTCCAGTTCAGCTGGACGAAATAGTCTTTGGCTGAAATATCGGAGTCGGTGCTCTGCTGCAGGTACATCTGCCGGTCGAACTCGTAGCTTGAGTCTATCGGCTCTGCCATCTCGGAATAATCGTTGGCGCGCTGCTTGGTGCCTTCCTTGGCGCCGAGTTGCCAGGTCAGGGTCTGGGTTGCGTTAAGGTTGGTGGTGCCGAGCAGATTTAAGGCATCCAGCCGGCGCCCGTCGCGGTAGTCCGCGCCATCTTCATCAAAGTCAAAACCGTCATCCTGTTTGCCGAACAGGCTCAGACGCGCGTGCGATCCGGCAAAACTGAAGCCCTGGCTGGCGTAGACGTCGCTGACACCGCGGTTGCCGCGCGTGACTTTGATGCGGCTGCCCTGGCCGAACTCCGGTCGGCTGGACACGATGTTGATTACGCCCATCAGGGCATTGGCGCCATAGGCCGCGGTATTGGGGCCGCGGAACACCTCGATGCGCTCGATATCCTCAATAGCCAGCGGGATATCGGTCCAGTCAACAGTAGCCAGACCCGAGCGATAGACAGAGCGACCGTCTACCAGCACCTGCATGCGCCGGGCTTCGGTGATGTTGGTGCCGTGATAATTGACGTTGACTACGTTGCCGCTGTTGTAGCCGACCATCATGCCTGGGACCAGGCGCATCAATTCAGGCACATCACGGGCTCCGGATGCGCGAATCAGTTGCTGGTCGATGACCGTCATGCTGCCGGGGACTTCGGCCGCGCTTTGCTTCAGGCGCGTCGCACTGAGTACCGTTGGCAGTTTCACCTCCCCCAGCAACAGCGCGTCATCCAGCGCTTGAGCATGTAACGGGAGAATGGCACCCAGCAGGGCGATCGGAAGTGTTCGTCTGAAAGCAGGCATAGGTGGCGGCACTGTGCTCTTGTTGGTTTAAGCTCGCTCATATTACCCAGCCATCGCCCTTTTTACACAGCCAAATCGCGCGATCTGACGTGCTCGGCTTATACTGGCGCCAGATTCATTGTTCAAGGATGTTGCATGACCGACCGTAAAGCGCCCGTCTGCGTTCTGGGTGGCGGCAGTTTCGGCACCACGCTGGCCAATTTGATGGCTGCGGAAGGGGTGCCTGTCACACTTTGGCTGCGCGACCCGAATGTGGCCCGTCAGATTGTTGAAACCCATGAAAATCCGCGCTATCTGCCGGGCTATGTGCTTGACGACAGGTTGCAGGTTACCACCGACATTGAAGCAGCTATCGCTTCGGCGGACCTGGTATTTCTGGCTATCCCGTCCAGTGCGTTCCGCAGTGTGCTGCAGGACATCGGACCTCTGCTCGCCGGCAAACAGGTGGTCAGTACCACCAAGGGAATTGAGCAGCCCGGTTTTCTGATGATGAGTCAGATCGTCGAGCAGGAGGCGCCGCAGGCTCGGGTAGCTGTGCTGTCCGGTCCCAATCTGGCGAAGGAGATGGCGGCCGGAGAACTGACGGCTACCGTGGTGGCCAGTGAGGACGAGCAACTGTGCCGTGATGTGCAGGCGGTACTGGGTGGGCGCAACCTGCGGGTGTACGCCAGCCAGGACCGCTATGGCGTTGAACTGGGCGGCGCGCTGAAGAATGTCTATGCGATCATTGCCGGCATGGCATCGGCGCTCGGCCTGGGGGAAAACACCAAGGCCATGCTGATAACCCGGGCACTGGCTGAAATGACCCGCTTTGCCGTGCATATGGGTGCCAACCCGTTGACCTTCCTTGGTCTGGCGGGGGTGGGTGATCTGATTGTGACCTGCACCTCGCCGCAATCGCGCAACTTCCAGGTGGGCTTTGCCCTGGGCAAGGGCGAAACCCTTGAGCAGGGCGTAGCCCGGCTGGGGCAGGTGGCAGAGGGCGTCAATACCTTGAAGGTGCTGAAGCAGAAATCGGAACAGGAGGGCGTCTACATGCCGCTGGTGGCCGGTCTGTACGCCATTGTCTTCGACAACCAGCCGTTGCCTGCCGTAATTGCCAAGCTGATGTCCGCCGAGCAGAAGAGTGATGTCGAGTTCGCTGCCGTGATGTCGACCGCGCCCATCAATCGTGAGGAAAATTCGTGAATTCGTTTATCGATAACCTGTGCAGCGCCGACTTCTGGTTGCGGCTGGTCTATGTACTGTTTTTTGCTCTCGCCTGGCAGGTCGCCGAAGTTGCGATTGCGGTGATTGCGCTGGTGCAGATTGGCTACCGCCTGTTTACCGGGGCGCCCGACGCCGATTGTGCCGGCTGGGGCGACAGTTTTTCCCAGTATGCCTGGCAGACTGGGCGCTATCTGACTGGCGTGAGCGAGCAGAAACCCTGGCCGTTCAGCGACTGGCCGGCGTCAGGCGCGCGCTGGACGCGGCAGTCGGAGGATGAGGCTGAGTGAGAGTCTGGATCATGCGCCACGGCCAGGCTGCGGCGCAGGCTGCCACCGACGCGGAACGTGCGCTGACGGTCGCCGGAGAAACTGAAGTGCGTCTGATGGCCTCGCTGCTTGAGGGGCAATCATTGGACGGTATTCTCGCCAGCCCTTATGTGCGAGCCCAGCAGACCGCCGCACTGGTCCGCTCGCAGATTGGGTTTGAGCGCGCAATAGCCACCGCACCCTGGCTGACGCCGGATGATGAGCCGAACGACGTACTGCGCTATCTGGCCGAGCGACCGGAGCAGAATCTGCTGCTGGTCAGCCATCAGCCGCTCGTCAGTCAACTGGTGAGTCTGCTGTGCGAGGGGCATCGCCGTGCCCATGTGCCGATGCCCACCGCCGCATTGGTCTGTATCGAAACCGACTTTGTTGCCGCCGGACTGGGATCACTGGTGCTGCAGCGCACGCCGGCGGAGCAAGGCGCCTGACAAAGACGCTTGTAGGCCACCGCTTGCTGGGATAGTGTTCCCCCATTCGAGTGACGCACCGTCACCGCAATATGACGACATATAACAATAACAATCCTCAAGGGACACGGCATGGGCGCACTGACAACGCAACCAGAGACCGCGCTGGAGTCTTTTT
Source organism: Halopseudomonas sp. L-58 (assembly GCF_056859475.1). Taxonomy (NCBI): domain Bacteria; kingdom Pseudomonadati; phylum Pseudomonadota; class Gammaproteobacteria; order Pseudomonadales; family Pseudomonadaceae; genus Halopseudomonas; species Halopseudomonas sp. L-58. The sequence goes on along the minus strand of NZ_JBSXON010000085.1, from coordinate 13,957 downwards.
TCCGGCACGAAAGCCTGCGTCCGCGCAGCGACTTCCTTCTCGAGCCCGGGCGCGATGGCCAACTCGTCCGATACAGCTGGGCCGAGGTGGGCGATCAGGCCCGTCGTATTGCCCGCTATCTGCAATCGCTTGACCTGCCTGCGGCCAGCAACATCGGTCTGCTTGCAAAGAACTGCGCGCACTGGATCATCGCCGACCTGGCGATCTGGATGGCAGGGCATGTGTCGGTCCCGCTGCACCCTCACCTGACCCCCGATGCTGCCGGCAAGCTGATCGAGCACGCGGAGTTGCGCGCGCTGTTTATCGGGCCGCTTCCGGCCTGGTCAAAAATCGCCGATGCAGTACCAGACGGGGTTGCCTGTGTGAGCCTGCCAAACGGGCCGAAAGGGCAGGGCCTGGCAGGCTGGGAGCAGCTGCTGACAACCTGCGAACCACTTGCCGAGCCGGTTCTTCCGCGTCCGGACCAACTGGCAACAATCATCTATACCTCCGGTACAACCGGCATGCCCAAGGGGGTTATGCTCAGCTTTGCCAGCATGTTTCTGGCTGCGACCAACTACCAGCGGCTTTTCGTGATTTCGGCGACTGACCGCATGCTTTCCTTTCAGTCTCTCAGCCACATTGGTGAGCGCCAGTTCATTGAACAGTCGTCGTTGCTGGGCGGGCAGCAGGTGTATTTTGTCGAGTCTGCGGAGACCTTTGTCCGGGATGCCCGCTGTGCCCGGCCAACGCTGCTGTTTGGATCTCCTCGGGTATGGCAGCAATGCATGCGCGCGGTCGAACAGAGCGGGCGTGGGCGCTGGTTGAAGCTGGCCCTTCGCTTGCCTGTTATTGGCCCTTGGCAGGCGCGGCGCGTGCTGGCCTGGCTAGGATTGGATCAGGTTCGTTATGCAGTCAGCGGTGCGGCCCGCCTGGCGCCGGCGGTGCAGCAATGGTTTGCCCGTCTCGGTCTGGTCGTTGTCGAGGGCTATGGCATGACCGAAAACTGCGGCTATTCCCATCTGGGCCGGCCCGGCCGCCCCAAGGCCGGATATATCGGCTTGCCCAATCCGGGTGTCGAGTGCCGACTCGGTGAGCAGGGTGAGATTCTGGTGCGCAGCAAAACGCTGATGATGGGCTACTTCAAGGAGCCGGCGCGTACCGCCGAGGTGCTGGATGAACAGGGCTTCCTGCATACCGGAGATGTTGGTGAGATTGATCAGGAGGGGTTTCTGCGTCTGACCGGACGCGTCAAGGATATCTTCAAAACGTCTCGCGGACGCTACGTGGTGCCGGCACCGATCGAGCAGGCGCTGATGGATCTGCCAGAGGTCGACGAAGCCTGTGTGGTCGGGCAGGATTTGCCGCAGCCGCTGGCATTGGTTCGGCTTGGCGACGGGCAATACGAGCGGGCTGATGCCGTCAGGCGCGCGCTGGCAGAGGCTTTGGAACGTCTCAACGCAACACTGGCGAGCAGCGAGCGGTTGGGCTGCGTTGTCGTCGTTGATACCCTCTGGGATGTAGACGGCGGCTTTCGTACGCCAACGCACAAGCTGCGCCGGAACGTGGTGGAAGCCACCTGGCAGGCTCACTTTCACGATTGGCTGGTCAGCGGCCAGAGTGTTGTCTGGCATCAGTCTGAGCAGCGGCAGGAGACGACATGAGCAGTATCTGGAAAACCCCGATTGATCTTGAGCGGCTGAATGCGCCGTCACCCACCATCAACAGCCTGCTGGATATTCGTATCGAAGCCGCCGGCGACGACTGGCTCAGCGCCAGTATGCCGGTGGATGAGCGGACCCATCAGCCCTATGGCATTTTGCATGGCGGTGCCTCGGTAGTGCTGGCCGAGACCGTTGGCAGCATCGCGTCCTATCAGTGCATTGATACCAGCCGCTATTACTGCGTCGGCCTCGATATCAACGCCAATCATCTGCGCGCGGTGCGTTCCGGGCGTGTCACGGCGGTGGCCAAAGCCGTGCACCTGGGCCGAACCACGCATGTCTGGGACATTCGGCTGCATGACGATGCCGGCAATCAAACCTGTATTTCCCGCCTGACCATGGCCATTGTGCCGTTGAAAGCCGAGTAGAACAGGGCAAAAGTGCCAAATATGGGCATGCATTCACGCAGACGTGGGCGCTTGTCCGACGCGGTGCAGGCCGTTAGATTGCGTTCTGCTTAATTCCGCTACGGTCCCGGAGGCCCCCATGCCCATCAGCAGTCACGAAATTCGCTTCTCCCTGCCGCATATTGAAGTCGCCGGCAAGGTCTGGGGAGAGCCCGGCGGCCTGCCGGTGATCGCGCTGCATGGCTGGCTCGATAACGCGGCGACCTTTGATCGCATCGCACCGTCGCTGGAAGGGGTCTATCTGGTCGCGCTGGATCTGCCGGGCCACGGCCTCTCCGGACACATGCCGGCGACCGGCTACAGCCTCTGGCAGCAGGCAGCCACGGTGTTGCAGGTGGCTGAGGATCTGGGCTGGGAGCGCTTTGCCCTGCTTGGGCATTCAATGGGGGCGATTATCAGTGGCGTACTGGCCGGCAGTCTGCCGGACCGCATTATTGCCGCCGCGATGATTGACGGTCTGATGCCGTTTACCTCCGAAGCCGATGACGCTCCGCGGCAGATGGCGCGCTTCTTCAACTCCACGCTGCAGCTGGGCAACAAGCGCAAGCCGGTATACGACAGCGTCGAAAAGGCCGTGTCTGCCCGCGTGCTGGGCGGCACCACGCCAATCTCTAGGGATGCGGCCGCAGCGTTGGTCGAGCGTGGGCTGATGCCCCACGATGGCGGCTGGACCTGGCGTACCGATCCGCAGCTGATGCTGCCGTCGCCGCTGCGCTTTACCCAGCGTCATGCATCTTCATTCATCGAGAACATCACGGCGCCGACCTGTCTGGTACTCGCCAATCAGGGTGTCATGCACAAACACCCCGAGGTGCTGGCCCGCATTGATGCCTTCAAGCACCTGACCGTGCACCGGGTCGACGGCGGCCACCACCTGCATCTGGAAGAGCCGGCGCCGCAGGTCGCGGCGATTCTGAAAGACTTCTACACAAGCTTGAGCTGACCGCCAGGGCGTCACGCGCTATTCTCTGAGCAGGTTCATTGCGTTGCTGGCTTCTCGGCAACCAGTTCTGTGCGCTACGGCCGGGTGTGCCGGAGCGCGTCTAGGGAGACGCATGGCTTTATTGGTTCGTACTCTGCCGCTGTTGGTGGGTGGCTTCATGTTGGCGGGTGGCTCGGGGGCTCAGGCAGCGCAGGCGCTGGAGCAACTGGTGGTCAGTCCGTTTCCCCATTCCCGGATTGTCAGCGAAGGCCTCTCTGCACAGATCGATCACCCGGTCGTGATCGGCAGTGTAAGGCGCATTAACAACCAGCTGCGCGCTGAACGTGAGATCCGCGTAAGCGGCGAGCTGGCGCAGGTCACCTGGGAGATCACCGACGGTTACCCACCCGAAGATGCCTTTCGCCACGTTCTCGGTCAATTGGTCGAGCAACCCCACACCCTCCTTTACGCCTGCGACGGCCGTGAATGCGGCAGCAGCAGCCTGTGGGCCAATCAGGTTCTGCACAACTCACAGTTATATGGTCCGGAGGACGGTCAGCGCTACCTGGCGCTGCGGCTGGATACCGAACCGCAGCGCTTTGTCTCGCTCTACTCTATTACCCGTGGCAACCGCCGCAGCTATCTGAATCTCGAGCAGACCACGCCGACTGCTGCGGTCGAACAGGCGCTGTATCCGACACCTTCGACGCTGCTCAAGGTGCTGCGCTCGGAAGAGCAGCTGACGCTGCCGGCGATGGCCGGAGACGCCGAGCTGATGGCCAGCTGGAGCCGTTTGCTGGTACGCATGATGCGCCTGGACTCGCTGCTGCGGGTGCAGCTCGATGGCGCCGATGCGCCAGCGCTGGCAGAGGCCCTCAAGGCAGCGGGCGTGGCTGCGCAGCGCCTGACCCTGGGCAGCCCGGAACCGGCAGAGGGCGCGATCATCCGGCAGGTACGCTGAGCGTTTCAGCGCTGCCGGCTGGCGGGCTGCAGCAGCAGTCGATCTGGCAAGGCCTGAATCGACAGCCAATCGAACAACTGCGTGCGATAGCGGCCCTCATTGAACATCTCGGCCTGATCGCGTGCGTGATCATCCAGCGGGTTGCCGGCCTGCCCCAGCGGGTTGATGCCCAGGCTGGCATTGGGGTCCGACAGATCAATCAGGCGCCGGGTGGACGGGCCGGCCTTGATGCGGTAATGCTGTTCGCCGCGGTCGAAGGCCATGTTGTTGAGCGTCTCGTTGCCACCATTGACCGCTACCGGTTCGCTGTTCAGATAGCTGCCAAAGGGGAGGCGCTCGGCCAGTGCGTGCTGGTGCTGCAAACTGGCCAGACGTGACCATTGCCACTGCCCGGGCTCCTTGCCAAAGTCGGCAACCAGACCCGCAATTGCGTTCTGCCAGGCGTGCTGAATAGCCGACTGGCGGCCATCAAGGCTTGGCTGCTGGCGGTTATCCCACCAGGGCGAGGTGGGTTTCCAGTACAGGCTGGCGAGGGTCTTCTCGGCCATGAAGGTGTTACGGAAGAAGCTGTAGCGCGGCCCCAGTTCGTCGGCAAACAGCGCCTCCGAGAGCGCATCCTGCCAGCGCTGGAAGATGCTGGCCGCAGCGCTGTCCTGGGCGTAGCGCCCGTCCCAGCTGGCGAGCAGGACGGCGGCAGCGGCTGCCGGTTCGCGCAGATCCTCGGGCAATTGCTCGGCGTCAAGCAGCGGCAAGGCATCGGCGACCATGCTCAGGGCAACCGGGCGTTGGTCGTCCAGCTGAAAGGCCTTGAAATCCGACAGGTCAAATTGATCCTTGCTCGCCAGTAGCTGCTCCAGCCGCTGGGCGCGATCAGTCGGGGCGTAATAGCCGGGCAGCTTGCGCCGCGGATTGCGTTCCGGGTACGGGTTGTTGGTCGAGAACAGAATCCCGTCGCGCGGGTTGATGATCCGCGGGTTGTTTTCGAAAGGCTGATAGCCGAGGAAATCGTCACGGCCGGAGCCGCCATTGAGCAGCGAAAAGCCGTTGCTGCTCTGCGGCCAGCGTTTCAGGTTGCCGATCGCCCACATGGCAATGTTGTCGTCTACGTCGGCATACAGCAGGTTCAGGCCCGGCGCGCCGTGCAATGCCGCAGCCGCTTCAAACTCGCTCATGCTTGTAGCGCGGGTAAAGCCGTAAAAGGCGCGTGTCGAGTCGCTGTCGGGGTCGAGAAAACTCCAGAACAGGCTGACCGGCTGACGCTCCATACTGCCCGGCAGGTCGTTGATGATGGGGCCGTGGCGGCTGCTGCGAGTGCGGATCAGACGATCTTCCTGACCTCGAATCTTGATCACTTCCTCATGAACCTTGAGCGGCTCCCAGTGATCAACCGCCCAGACCTGCTCAGGATTATCGGGGTTGGCGCGCTCGCGGTAGAAGTCGACGTCATCGTTCATCAGCATGGTCAGGCCCCAGGCGTGATGACGGGTCTGGCCGAGCAGCGGGAAGGGAATGCCTGCCAGAAAATGGCCATAGACCTCGCTGTCCGGCGTGCGGATGTGGGCCTCGTACCACACTGCCGGAGCGGCGAATCCGATGTGCGGGTCGTTGGCCAGCAGCGGCGCACCGCTGGCACTGTGCTCGGCGTTGACGGCCCAGGCGTTGCTGCCAAGGAACTGGCCGCTCGGGAAGGTGCGTTCGACCTGGCTGATCTGCTCCAGCATCGGTGTCAGCAGCTCGATATAGGGCTGACCCGAAGAGCGTACGGGCGGCAACTGGTCCGGCCAGCTGGGCACCAGATCGCGGTAATGGCGCTCGCTCAGAGTACCCCTGATACTGTCGACCAGGGCATCGGTCTTGAAGGCCTCGGCAAAGGAGTAGGCCATGTAGCCCATGGTGTTGGCGATGTCTTCGGTAGAGAAGTAGTCCGGTCGCGTCAGCAGCAGCCGGTACTCGACCGGCATGCCGCCGTGATCGATGTATTGGTTGATGCCGTCCTGGTAGGCGTGAATCAGTCGAACGTGAGGGCTATCCGGCTCGGCGTCCAGGCGCGCCGCATAATCTCGCGCGTGGCGGCTGATGCCGAGTGAGCGGAAGAAACGATCGGTTTCGAATGAGTCGGCACCGAACAGTTCTGCCAGGCGCCCGCCACCGATGCGGCGCAGAAGATCCATCTGGAACAGCCGGTCCTGCGCGTGCACATAACCCAGCGCTCGGTAGGCATCTTCCTCGTTGGTCGCGTCGATATGCGGCACGCCCCAGGCGTCGTAAAACACCGCTACCGGCCCTTGCAGGCCCTCCAGTTGCAGCTCACCTTCGCGCTTTGCCTGAGCCGAATGCACTATCCAGAGCACCGTCAGTGCGGCTAAGGTCAACAGCACGACAAGACAGATCAGCAATTTCACAGAGCGGTTGGTACGAGCGTTCACGATGAGCCTTGTGCAGCAAAAAAGAGTTTCGGCATGATGATCACGCCGGTGGGCTGCGTCAATCAGGTTCAGCCGGGATTGTTAAGGAGTAACAGCAAGATGGCACAGAGAGTCGCCCTGGTTTTGGGCAGCGGCGGTGCGCGGGGCTATGCGCACATTGGCGTGATTGAAGAAATTGAACGCCGGGGTTACGAGATTGCCTGCATCGCAGGCTGTTCGATGGGCGCGGTTGTGGGGGGGATCCATGCTGCCGGCCGCTTGGCCGACTACCGGGACTGGGTCTCCGGGCTGGATTATCTGGATGTGATTCGGTTGCTGGATATCGGCTTCGGCAATCTCGGCGCCATTCGCGGAGAAAGGGTATTTGGCCGTATTCGCGAGATTCTCGGCGAAATGGAGATCGAGGACCTGCGTATCCCGTTTACCGCGGTGGCGACCGACCTGACCAATCAGCAGGAAGTCTGGTTTCAAAGCGGCTGTCTGCATCAGGCCATGCGCGCGTCGGCGGCGATTCCCAGCCTGTTCTCGCCGGTGAAGCAGGGCCATCGTGTGCTGGTTGACGGCGGTCTGCTCAACCCGCTGCCGATTGTCCCGGTGGTGTCGGCGCACTGCGATCTGATCATGGCGGTCAACCTCAACTCGATTGAAAGTACCCACTACCGTATGCCGGTCATCGAGCGCCCGGCGCCAATACGTCAGCAATGGGATCAGTGGATGGCGGCAATCAAGCCGTCCTGGCTGGGACGCAGGGTCGACGAGGCCGGCTCTGACGACGATCTCGCGCTGCTGGCGGCCGAAGGTGAAGCGTCGATGGAGCTGGTGCATTCACGCCGTCAGGATACGCGTGCACCGGTGGAGGTGGAGCCACCACCGGGCCCGGCCAGCATGCTCGAGCTGGTGAACCTGTCGTTTGAGGCCATGCAGTCCTCGCTCACCCAATACAAGATTGCCGGCTATCCGCCTGATGTCATCTTCAATGTGCCCAAACGGCTGTGCCGGTTCTTCGAGTTCTACCGCGCGCCGGAGTTGATCGAACTGGGCCGCATGGTCGCCAGTGATACCCTGGACCAGTTCGAGCGTCGCCACTGCTGAGCGGCAGGAAAATAGGCTTGTGACCCTGTCGCTGCTAGAATCCGCCGATTGAGTTTGATGTCCCGTCGGTGGAGAGCAGCATGACCCAGACCATTCGTTTGACCGAGTACAGCCACGGCGCCGGTTGCGGCTGCAAGATTTCACCCAAGGTGCTGGACGAGATGCTCGCGGTCGGCCAGCCCGGCCCGGCGTTTGAACGGCTCTGGGTAGGCAATGACAGCCGTGATGACGCCGCCGTATTCGGCCTTGACGCCGAGCAGGGCATTGTCAGCACCACCGATTTCTTCATGCCCATTGTTGATGACCCCTTCGATTTCGGCCGCATTGCAGCGACCAATGCGATCAGCGACATCTATGCCATGGGCGGCACGCCGATGATGGCCATTGCCATTCTGGGCTGGCCGGTCAATCTGCTGCCCGCCGCGGTTGCCGGCGAAGTGCTGGCAGGGGCCCGCCAGGTGTGCGCCGAGGCCGGCATGCCGCTGGCGGGCGGTCACTCGATTGATGCCCCGGAGCCGATCTTTGGCCTGGCTGTGACCGGCCACGTGCTGCGCAGCCAGCTCAAGCGAAACGATCAGGCCAAAGCGGGCGCGCGCCTGTTTCTGACCAAACCGCTGGGCATCGGTATCCTGACCACCGCAGAAAAGCAGAAGAAACTGCGCCCCGAGGATGCCGGCGTAGCCCGTGATCTGATGTGCCGGCTGAACAGCCCGGGCCACCGTTTTGCTGCACTGGAAGGGGTGCAGGCGATGACCGATGTCACCGGCTTTGGCTTGCTTGGCCACCTGACCGAAATGGCTGAAGGTGCCAACCTCAAGGCGCAGTTGCAGTTTGCCGCCGTACCCAGGCTGCCGGCGGTCGACTACTACCTTGAGCAGGGCTGTGTGCCCGGCGGCACGCTGCGCAATTTCGACAGCTACGGCCACAAGATCGGCGCCCTTGGCGAAGCCCAGAAGCAGTTGCTCTGTGATCCGCAGACCAGTGGCGGGCTGCTGGTCGCGGTTGCGCCTGACGGTGAAGCCGAGTTTCTGGCGCTGGCGGCTGATCTGGGGCTTGAGCTGGGCTGTATTGGTGAGCTGGTCGAGTACGATCAGGGCCCGCGCGTCGAGGTAATGTGATGCGCGACAACACCGAGGACTTTCGCTCACTGTTCCTCAACGATGTGCCGTTGATGGATGTGCGGGCGCCGGTCGAGTTTGATAAGGGAGCCTTTCCCCAGTCGGTCAACCTGCCGCTGATGGTCGACGTGGAGCGGCAGAAAGTCGGCACCATGTACAAGCAGCAGGGCCAGCAGGCCGCCATTGCGCTGGGTCACAGCCTGGTCTGCGGCAAGGTCAAGCAGGCGCGGGTCGACGCCTGGCTGGCGCATGTCAAGGCCAACCCCGAAGGCTACCTGTACTGCTTTCGCGGCGGCTTGCGTTCGCAACTGGTTCAGCAGTGGCTGGCCGACGCCGGCGTGCAGTATCCGCGGGTGGTTGGCGGCTACAAGGCCATGCGCCGCTTTCTGATCGATACCCTGAACGCCGCTGCGCTGGAATGCTCGCCGATTCTGGTGGCCGGCATGACCGGTACCGGCAAGACTGAAGTGATCACCGCGCTGGATAACAGCCTGGACCTGGAAGGGCGCGCCAATCACCGTGGTTCCAGCTTTGGCCGTCATGCCACGCCGCAGCCGGCGCAGATCGACTTTGAAAACCGGCTGGCGATTGACGCCCTCAAGCTGCGCGCCGCCGGCGTAACACAGATCGTGCTGGAAGACGAAGGCCGCATCGTCGGCAGTTGCTCGTTGCCGCTGACGCTCTACCGGGAAATGCAGGAAGCACCGCTGGTCTGGCTGGAAGACAGCTTTGAGAACCGCGTTACCCGTATCCTTGGCGACTATGTGGTCAACATGCTGGCCGAATACCGCGCGCAGCAGCCGGGCGACCCGGAAGCTGCCTTCGCTGCGTTTGAAACCTATCTGCTGGGCAGCTTGCAGCGCATCTACAAGCGGCTTGGCGGCGACCGCCACAGCGAGCTGAACGCGCTGATGGAAGCGGCGCTGGTCGAGCAGAAGCGCACCGGCGATGTGCATGCCCACCGCGGCTGGATCGAAGGGCTGCTGACCCACTACTACGACCCGATGTACGTCTATCAGCGCGAAAACAAGCGCTCCCGTGTGGTGTTCAGCGGCGATCAGGCGGAGATCGTCGCGTGGTTGCGTGACCAGCATCAGCGCCAGGCATGATGCATGAACAACAGACCTGACTTTGGTCGAACTGTGACTCGCAGCGTTGCTACTATCCTGCGTGTCCGAGCGCCGGTGGGCGCTCTTTTAGAGTCAGGAGTTAACGTATGAGCATGGAGTTTTCCGGCAAGGTTGTTCTGATCACCGGCGCAGCAGCCGGCATCGGCAAGGCTACCGCTGAGGCCTTCGCCGCGGCAGGCGCGCGGGTCATTGCATCCGATATCGACGCCGAACAGGGCGAAGCCACCGCGCAAGCCATTCGCGCGGCCGGCGGTGATGCGCGCTTTGTTGCCTGCAACGTTGCCGATGCAGAGCAGGTCAAAGCGCTGATCGCCGGAATCGAAGCCGACTACGGTCGTCTGGACTGCGCCTTCAACAACGCCGGTATCGAAATCGAGCAGGGCAAACTGGCCGACGGCGATGAAGCCGTGTTCGACCGCATCATGGACGTCAACGTCAAGGGCGTCTGGCAGTGCATGCGCTTCCAGATTCCGCTGATGCTGAAGAACGGTGGTGGCTCGATCGTCAATACCGCCTCTGTCGCTGCCCTGGGCGCCGCACCGAAGATGAGCATCTACGCCGCCAGCAAGCACGCAGTGCTGGGCCTGACCCGCTCTGTGGCTGTTGAATACGCCAAGCAGGGTATTCGCGTCAACGCCGTTTGCCCCGCGGTAATCGACACCGACATGTTCCGCCGCGCCGCTGCCATCGAACCGCGCAAGGCCGAGTTTGCTGCTGCCATGCACCCGGTTGGCCGCATTGGCCGCGCCGAGGAAATCGCGGCCGCCGTGATGTATCTTTGCGGCGAAAACTCCGGCTTCACCACGGGGATCGCGCTGCCGGTTGACGGCGGCAGTACCTGTATCTGAGCTGTCTGCTCTGCCTGGATGACAGCTACCAAGGTGGCTGTCATCGTATGCCTTCACCGTTCCATTCCTTATAATCGCCGAACGCATCCGAGAGCATCAGGCGGATGCGGTGGTGGCGCCGTTGGTGTCGTACTCGACTTGGGTTTCAGGGGAAAGGTGTAAAGAATATGAAAGGGACAGTACTGGATTTCAATTCCATCAGTGGTGGCGGTGTGATCAGCTGCGAAGCAGGCAATCGATACACCTTTACGCGCCCCCAGTGGAAGAGCGCAGGTGTTCCAGTGCCCGGCGTCGCTGTCGACTTTGTTGCTGTCGGCAATGAAGCAACCGATGTGTACGGCGTTGCCAATACCGCACCGCAGGGCGCGGCTGCACAGCCTGTGCAGCAGCCGCAGGTTGCGTCCACCTCCTCACTGGCCATTGTCAGCCTTATCGCGGGTATTGCCGGCTTGTTTATCTTCGGCTCGATCATCGCGATTATCTGCGGCCACATTGCGCGTTCGCAGATTAAAAGCAGCGGCGGTACCCAGACTGGTGACGGCATGGCCCTGACCGGCCTGATTCTGGGTTACATCGGCGTTGTGCTGTGGTTGCTCTGGTTTGTTGCTGTCGGGTTTATCGCCGCACTGTCCTGACGCCCTGATGCTGCCGGGTGCCTGCGTTTAAGCCCTTCAAAGGTGTTGCGCGGGCATTAGGCTGGCAAGCAGGCACTGGTCACCTGGTATTCCGGCTTGCCGCCTGCAGTCAACCCGACGCAAGATAGGGGTTCTGTCTCCAATCCCGATGCGAGTTCGAGCCCATGACTGCAGACCAGTATCTTTCCGAAATCGAACAACGCCTGCGCAAACACTTTTCAGCCTCGCGTGATGGCTACAAACTCCCCGATCAGGACCGGCATCGCCTCGAAGGCTTTATGCAAGGCGCCGTCTTTATGGGCTTTGCCACCAGCCAGCAACTGGCCGACCTGATGGAGCGGGTGCACTTCTCGGTGTTCGGCAAAACCATCGCCGAGCGGCGAGAGTCAAGCGCTAGCCTCTGGCCGCAAGCGACCATCGACTACAACCACTACGACCAGCCGGCTTACGAACGCAAGGGCACTTGAGCGCTCCTGTGCCAACCCCAGCTATACCCTCAGATCACAATAACAAGAGCACCATACCAATGAGTGACTACCAGTCCCGCAGTGACAAGGCCTACGCCAAGCAACTGATGCAGGCCGCCAACAAAGAAGCCACCGCCTTCCTCAATCTCAAGGCCACAGCCGAGCGCAAAGACGGCGCGATTCCAGAGAAATACCGTGAACTGATGTCTATCGCTGTTGCTTTGTCTACCCAGTGCTCCTACTGCATCGATGCCCACGTCGAGAACGCGGTCAAGGCAGGAGCCACCAAGGAAGAACTGGCCGAAACGGTATTTATCGCCTCTGCGCTGCGTGCCGGTGCTGCGGTGGGGCATGGGTTGCTGGCGATGAAGTTGTTTGAGGAGCATTCGGGCTGAGCCAAACCACTCATCGCGCAGCGACTGTGCAAGGGATGCTGCCAATCTGGCCCGATACCTGATCAAGGAGCGAACAACGCGATGTACACAGACGAAGATTTGTACGCAGCAGTAAAGGACGGTGTGCTGGATGAAACGGCAGTTGAGCGTTTCCGCAGCTTTGTGTCTGGCCGCGCCCATACCCGCCTGGTGGATGAAGAGAACTTCCGGCTGATATCCGGCTTTAACGACATCTTCGTCAGCATTGCAGCGTTCATCCTGCTGGCGTCGGCGGGCTGGGTGTTTGGCCTGCAGTCGCCTGCGTTGGGCTTCTGTGTGGTTGCGCTGCTGTCGTGGGGGTTGTCGGTATTCTTCGTCAAACGCCGCAAGCTGGCACTGCCTGCGGTGCTGCTGTTGGCATCCTTTGTACTCAGTACGGTTGCGTTCCTTGTCTTCGCGCAGGTTGCGGCGGGAATAGAGAAAGACACCGCGATCATGGTTGCTACCGCCATCGGTGCGATCGCGGCCTGGGCGCATTGGCACCAGTTTCATGTACCGATCACCGTCGCTGCCGGTGTCGCCAGCCTGCTTGCGTTCCTGCTGGCGCTGCTGATGCAGATTGAAGGCTTGCGCGAGTTCACCAACTACTTCCTCTGCTGCGCAGGGCTGGCCACCTTCCTGCTGGCGATGCGCTGGGACGCGCAGGACGTTGATAGAACCACCAGAAAGTCAGATGTTGCCTTCTGGTTGCACCTGCTGGCTGCTCCGTTGATCGTGCATCCGGTGTTTTCTGCGCTGGGTCTGTTTGACGGCAATGGCGGTCTGTTCGGCATCGCTGCCGTCATTGTCCTTTACCTGCTGTTGGCGGTGGTTTCCATCACCGTGGATCGCCGTGCATTGATGGTGTCGTCACTGATCTACGTGTTGTACGCCTTCGGCGAACTGTTCGAGACCTACGGCTCGCTTAGCTCCAGCCTGGCTATCTCCGGGCTGTTTATCGGCTCCATGCTGTTGCTGCTGTCAGCGTTCTGGCATCGCAGCAGAGAGATACTGCTGCACGTATTGCCACAGGCGGTGGGCAGATACGTACCGCCAACGAGCTGAACATCCAGTCGGACTGCTCCCAGCTCAAGTGCGTGATCTACTGATGTTGGGTGCACTCCAGCTACGTCAACCGGCTGGCCGGGCGCAGCCAGTGGAGCAGGGCAAATAATCCTACTGGCCGCCGGACACCCGCCGCTGGCAGTGGGTTTGGCAATCTGCGGTTTGCGGGCAGAGCGGCGTACCAACGGAGCTTCACCTGTGTAACCCCACAGGGAATAAGTGCTTTACCCGTCAGGGAGACAGCGCTATTTTCTTTATATGGCAAGCCGCCATGTCACGAGAGCCCAAGGATGGTGCCATGTTCATCTATCAGCAACCTCGGTCGAGGCGGCGTACCCGCGCCTGCGCGCTCGACATTGGCGGGTAGGGGAGTGATTGAAGCGTGAATATGAAGCGGTCAAGCGAATACGGATTGGGTTGCGCTGCTGATCGTAAGTTATTGCTTATAAAGAGTTTTATTTTTATGGCGGGGCGGAGGGAGGTGTTGTTATGAAGAAGTCACTCATATGCAGGGCGGTTGCAGGAACTGAGTGCAACACGGTTACTGGATTGAGGCAGGAGCCTCATGATACGTAGCCATCAGCTCGGTCATGACCTCGATGGGGCACCTGAAGCCGAAGCGCTTACGTGGCCGAATGTTCAGTTCGTAGGCAATAGCATCCAACTGCTCCTGGCTGTATACCGACAGATCCGTGCCTTTGGGAAGGTACTGGCGGATCAGTCCGTTGATGTTCTCGTTGCTGCCGCGCTGCCAGGGGCTGTGCGGGTCA